>NZ_JBEXVE010000030.1:0-123126 GCF_040629205.1 Streptomyces sp. NPDC005962
TCCCGGTAGTTTTCCATGGTGCCGTGGTCGTCCAGGTGATCCTGCGTCAGGTTGGTGAACACCCCTACATCGATGAACGAGTGGTCGAGGCGGTGAGTCAGCAGGCCCATCGACGTGGCTTCGAGCGCCACGGTGCCGACACCGCGGTCGCGCATGCACCCGAGCAGATACTGGAAGTCCGGCGACTCCGGTGTGGTCAGTACCGACCTCGGCATCGGGATCAGTTCGTCGCCGATCCGGCTGCCGCCCGTCCCGATGACCCCCACCCTGGCGTGCTCGGCGACCCTCAGCACCGACTCCACCATGGAGGAAACCGACGTCTTCCCGTTGGTGCCCGTGACGGCCACCATCTTCATCTGCCGGCCTGGCTCCCCGTGGTAGCGGGAGGCGACGACCGCGGCCGCCTTGCGCGTGTCCGCGACGGCTACGACGCATACACCAGCTGCCGACGCCCAGGTCGCGACCGGGAGGTGCGCCGTCGCGGAGTCGATGAGAATCGCCACCGCGCCGCGTGCGAGAGCCGGTCCGATGGACTCGGGGCCGCCCTCGCGATGGCCGGGCACCGCGATGAACAGGGATCCCGGAGCGGCGCGGTGGGCGTCGAAGCCGGTGCCTCCGGTGATCTTCGTCTCCGGATCGCCCTCGATGACTTCATGGTCGTGCCCGGCGAGCAGCTCGCTCAGCTTCACAAGGGTCCTCTCGAAGATGCACCGGTTGCCGGTCGTCCGGCGGTCGGCGCGCAGGCGGCGCCAGGGCGCCAGGGGATGGCAAAGCAGGAAATTATGGGGAGGGCCGTCGCCGTACGGTTACGGAGGCGGGGAAGGGCTGCCGCGCAGAAAATGGTCCGCCCGCAGGGGCGGAATGATCTCGGAAATGCCGAGAATTACCCGGAATCGCTAGCCGTGGCCGTGCAGCGCGCGACAGTAGATCGCCGACGCGTTCACCGGGGCGACGACCGTCGCGCACACGGCGGACGGGCACACGTCATGAGCGGCCTGGAACAGGCACTCCCTCACTGCGCATGTGCGACCCATGTGTGGAGTGTACGTCCAGCCGCGAGGGCGATCGCCCACCGCTCGTTCGCACATCTGCGTTACTGCTGCCGCACTGTCTCCGGCACCCGCGCCGCGACCACGGGATGACGGTCTCGCTGGTGTCGGTGCGTCGCTCGTAGTCGCGGATCAGGCGCCGGCTGTGTAGCAGCCAGGCGAAGGATCTTTCTTCCTGCGCCTCGGCGCCGCGCGGCGGCGCCCTCACGACGGTCGGCTTCGCCGCCACCATCGCGGTGGGCTTGCTCGACGGCGATCACCTGTCTGTGGATCACCTGCCCTGCCTGCTCCTGCAAGGAGTCGGCGAAGGACTGCTCCAGATGCCTCTGCTGAACGCGCTCCTCGCCCGGATCGATGAGGACAACATCTGCTGGCGACGATTGCGCACCGCACTGTGTTGAGAGCAGGCGATGCGCCCCAGGGGATGGCCTGCTCGATACGTCAGATCGCATTCGTGGCAGTCGGGCCCGCGCAACCTCACATCCGGGATCTCAGAACGTCGACCTCACAGCCCGGTGCGGACGGGGCGAAGCCGTGCTCGATCAGCCAGCGAACTGCCAGCAGGCTTCGCAATGACCACCACGCGTGGATCACGTCGAGGTCGATGTCGGTGCCATAGCCGGCGATGACGTCGTTGAGGTGCTCCTCGTGTCCGAGCGTGAAGGTGGCGAGGTCGTGCAGGGCGTCACCCTGGCCCGCCTCGGACCAGTCGATGATGCCGGTGACCTCGTCGTCGTCGACGAAGACGTGCGCGATCTGCAGGTCGCCGTGTGTGAACGCCGGAGTCCACGGCCGGAGCGCGGCCTCGGCGACTTGGCGGTTGCGGGTGACCAGGTCGGCGGGCAGGAGGGCGTTCGTCACGAGTAACTCGCACTCGTCGTCGAGTTCCCGCGCCAGCGTGACGATGCTCCGCCCGGCCCGGCCCGGCCCGGCCGGGGCGGCAGGGGCGCTTCGTGCAGCTTCCGGATGGCGGCGCCTGCCGCGGCCCACGCCGCTGGCGACCCGGTCGACGGCCCGCCGAGGCGCCCAAGCGTCGTCCCCGGGAGTGCGGCGATCGTGAGCACGGGCGGCTTGCGCCACAGGACTTCCGGGGTCGGGACCGGCGCGAGGGACATCGCCTCGACCTCGACGTCGATGCGCCCTTGATCGGCGTCCACCTTCAAGAACACGTCGCCGACGCGCAGAGTCGCGCGCTCGGAATGGGCGACGACGACTTTGACCTCATCCATGGGCGACCAGTATCCCGGGGATGATCGCCGACGTCGCCAGGTTTATCGCGTGCGATTACGCGGCTGACCGCGTCCCGCTACCCAGCTGCCTCGTGCACGACACCGATCTCTGACGAGGGTAAGCCCACCACTTTTTGTTAGGAGTCCTTAGGGCGTGCAGATCTTTAACTCGTGGCTTTCTGCTTGGTGGTTCGTTGGTCTGGCATGAGCGGGTTGGATGGGCAACGGGCCGTGTTGGCAGCCAAGTTCGAGGTGATTCTGCCGCACCTCGACGAGCGGCAGCGTCGCCTGCTGATAGGGGCGGAGGCCCAGTCCCTCGGCCACGGTGGGATCAGAGCGGTCGCCCGTGCCGCCGGTGTCCGTGAGGCCACTGTGTCTGTCGGAGTGCGGGAACTCGACTCCGGAGAGGCTCCGTTGGGACGCGTTCGCCGGCCCGGCGCCGGCCGCAAACGCGTCGTCGACCGGGACCCGGCCGTTCGGGAGGCACTCCTCATGCTGGTCGAGCCCGACGTCCGCGGAGATCCCACGTCGCCGCTGCGCTGGACCACCAAATCCACCCGCAAGCTCGCCGCGCAGCTGACCCGGCAGGGCCACAGGATCTCCGCGGACACGGTGGGCGACCTCCTGCGCGAGGAGGGCTTCAGCCTGCAGAGCAACGCCAAGACGCTGGAAGGCAAGCAGCACCCCGATCGGGACGCGCAGTTCCATTACCTCAACGAGCAGGCCCGCGACCACCAGGACGGCGGTGGTCCGGTGATCAGTGTGGACACGAAGAAGAAGGAATTGGTAGGCCCGTTCAAGAACAACGGCCGTGAATGGGAGCCGAGAGGCGAGCCGGTGCGGGTCGACACCCACGACTTCCCCGACCGTGTGCTGGGCAGAGCGGTGCCCTACGGCATCTACGACGTGGCCGCGGACACCGGCTGGGTCAACGTGGGCACCGACCACGACACCGCCGCGTTCGCCGTCGAGTCGATCCGCCGCTGGTGGAACGGAGCCGGACGGGCCACCTACCCGACGGCCGGCCGACTGCTGATCACCGCCGATGCCGGCGGCTCCAACGGGTATCGCACCCGCACCTGGAAGACCGAACTCGCCCGGTTCGCCGCTGAGACTGGTCTGGCCATCACCGTCTGCCACCTGCCTCCCGGCACGTCGAAGTGGAACCGGATCGAGCACCGGCTGTTCTCCCACATCACCATGAACTGGCGCGGCAGGCCCCTGACCAGCCATGAAGTCATCGTCGAGAGCATCGCGGCGACCACTACCAAGACCGGCCTGACCGTGCACGCGGAACTCGACACCAACCCCTACCCCACCGGCATCCAGGTCAGCGACGACGAGATCGCCGCCCTGCCCATCACCCGGCACCGCTTCCACGGCGACTGGAACTACACCCTCCACCCACAGCCTCCGATGGACGAGGCAACGACCGACAGCGCGTCAGACCAGGCCCCGGCGGGCAGACCGCCTCGCCTCGCCCGGCGTTCACTGCAGGACCCGGAACTGACCGGGATGACCCGCCAGCAGCTCGGTGAACTCATCGACGCGCTGACTCCAGCGCTGGAGGTTCAACGCGAGCAAGTACTCCGCACACGTCGCGGTCACGAGCGCCTGGTGGCCCCTGGCACAGGTGCCAAAGCCAAGCTCACCCCAGCCGACCGGATCCTGGTCACCGTGCTCCACCTGCGCAAACTCGCGACCATGGACCTCCTGGGCCAGCTCTTCGGCGTCACCGCCATGACCATCAGCCGCGCGAAACAGGAGGTCCGCCCACTCCTGGAAGCACACGGCCACCACATCAACGCTTCTACCGCCCGCCTTCGCACACCAGCCGACGTCGCGACGTTCCTCGCTCCCGACCCCACCCAGACCAAGGTCAAAAAGACGAGTTAAAGATCTGCACGCCCTTAGCGCTGTCGGGCACCGGAATCGACCGGAGCCAGAATATCGGAGTGTGGCAGCAGGGTGGGCCTGCTCGGGAGGGGCGCTGGGAGCGGTGTTCTCTTGCTCCGTACAGCGGTGTACGACCCCGAACGCCCTGCTACAGAGCGATACGGCTCGTTGCGGAGAGTTGCCGCGCGGCTGGGGGTCAAGGGGTCGCAGGTTCAAATCCTGTCGTCCCGACGGTGCATACGCAGGTCAGGGGCCCATCTCCATCACGGAGATGGGCCCCTGGGTCATGCTGGCTGCCTTCTGGGAGCCACATGGGAGACGATCTTCGAACGCCCCTCCAGAGCTGCCTTGTGCTCCCGCGACAGCCGCTCCAGCACCGGCACAGCCGAAGTTGGGTACAACGCCAGGCGCGCCGGCAGTGTGCTTGGCGATGGCGCCGACGGCTTAACGGGCCGCGGGCTTGGTGAGATGCCCGTAGATGTTTGCCGTGGTGGAGATCGTGGGGTGGCGCAGGGTTTTTGACACGGTTGTCAGCTCGACGCCGTGGGTCAGTGCCAGCATTGCGGCGAGGTGGCGCAGGTCGTCGACGCTGGTGCGCGGAACGCCTGCCTGGCGGGCTAGGTAGGGGAAGTGGTTCAGGGCGTACTCCGAGTGCAGCGGGCGTCCGTCTTCGCGCTGGCAGCGGGCCTGATGGGGTCGGTGCTCGTTGTAGTGCCGCTCGTAGGCGGCGAGGACGTGGCGAGCGTGGGCCTCGTTCATGATCAGGACGTGGTCGAGGGCTTCGCGTCGGATGCTGCCGATGATGCGTTCACAGTGCGCGTTCGTGCGGGGAGCTTGTGGCGCACTTTTGAGGATCTCCATCTCCTCGGACTGGAAGACGGCGTCGAACGCCTCGCCGTACTTGCCATCGCGGTCGCGCAGCAAGAAGCGCAGGGTCTCAATGCGTATGCCCAAATCGGCGGTGAGGTTCCTGGCCTGCTGCACTGCCCAGTCCCGGGTCGGGCGGGAGGTGACCCCGGTGATGCGCAGCCGCCGGGTGCCGTGCTCGAGGAACGCCAATGTGTACAAACGCTTGCCGAGGGCGGTGTCGATGTGGAAGAAGTCTGCCGCGATGATCCCCTCGGCTTGCGCGGTCAGGAACTCGCGCCAGGTGGGGCCTGAGCGACGTGGCGCGAGGTCGATGCCGGCTGCGTTGAGTATCTCCCAGACCGTGGAGGCGGCGATCCGATACCCGAGTCGGGTCAGTTCACCTTGGATCCGCCGGTGCCCCCACCGCGGATTCTCCCGGGCCAGCCGCACAACGAGTGCCTTGATCGCTGCCGTAATGGGTGGGCGTCCGGTACGTCGGCGCGCGGTGTAGTCCCACTTCGCGGCGATGAACCTGCGGTGCCAGGCGAGCAGGGTGCCGGGGGTCATCGGGAAGGTCTTGAGCCAGTGGCGTCGGGGTATCAGCCTGGACAGGACTGCGAACCAGAACCGGTCGGCGGGCTCATAGCGCACCGGCCTGGTCAACTGGCGGCGCAGGACCGTGTTCTCGTGCCGCAGTACCAGCAGTTCCGCGTCCTTCACCGTCTCGCGACGGAGGAGCACTGTTGGTACGGTCAGCAGCTTCCGAGTCACCTTGTACAGCAAGGACACGATCACGTGGGGCATGATCCCAGCGGGCCGTCCACACCCCGCTCACCTGCAGCGATGACTTTTCGAGCGGCACAGGGTAACCCAAGCTGCGAAGAACCTGGTCATGGACCTTGAGGACGCCGGCTGCCGGCACGGACGAGATATTCGGCAAGCGCACGGTCGATCTGCCGACGCAGCACCGCGACCTCGTGGCGGAGAGCGAGGATCTCGGCGTTGCTCGCGGCGGTCGATTGGCCCAGCAAAAGGAAGGAGCCCAGCAGTCGGCAGAAGATCAGGTAGAGCAGTCGCGTACCCACGATCAGTGATCATGCCCATACTTGGGCGATCGCAAAGCCCCAGGTCATCCGCCGTACGGCAATAAAGACACCCTTCAGGCATCCTCCACGACTACCACCAATGCAGCATGACCTGCAACGGATGAAGTTTCCGGCAAGGCAGGGTCACACCGCACGGCGGAGGGCGGCCGTCAGACGACCGGCATCGCGGTCAGCTTCCGATCGCGCACCGTGAACACGCGGTTGCCCGCCCCCGCCATCGACCAGCCGCCCTTCGTGTCCCCTCCCTTGTCGTGGAACGTCCACAGCGGTTCCCCAGTGTCCTTACGGAAGGCCTTGACCCCTTCGGAGCCGTGGTCGGACGAGACCCAGACGGTGTTGCCCGAGACGACGGGCTTTCCGGAGACGGTGTAGTTCAGCTCACGCACCCAGATCTCGGAGCCGTCCTTGGCGCTGTGGCACCGCAGTTCGTTGTTGGCGAAGGCATAGAGACGATCGCCGTCGACCGCTCCCATGGACAGGCCACTGTTGGTCGAGGCGGGCGTGGACCAGCCGCGGTCACCGTCGCTGAGCCGGAAGCTGCGCAGCGACTGGCCGCCGAGATACAGGGTGCCGCCGGAGATGTGCGGGGTCCACGCGCTGCCGGACTTCGCGGGCACCGTCCAGACCTTGCCGCCATCCGCCGCGTCCATGGCGACCGCTCCGTACTTTCCCGCCGTCAGCACCAGGCGGCCACCGCCCGCGGCGCCGTCGATGTCGTCGGCATCGAAGACGAACGGCATGCGCTTACGCCACAGCGGCTTCACGCCGCTCTTGGTGAGGCGGAGGGCCATGACGTTGCCGGGGTCCCCGGTTGCCCAATTACTCGAGAGATCGTTGTAGTAGTACACGTCCTCATCCAGCGCGATCGGGCTCACAATGCCCAGGTCGTAGTCCCACAGCTTGTCCCCGGTCTTGGGTGAGATTCCGTAGAGGACGTCTGTGCTATGGGCCAGGATGAGGTCGAGCGACGGGGAGTAGAACGCCTCCCCGACGCTCTTCGCCGTCCACTTCCGCTTCCCGGTGGTGCCCGAGTAGGCCAGGAGGTCGGGCATCCTGGTGTCCAGGACGACCAGGTCCCGGATGGTGAGCATGTCGACGCGGTCGGTTTCCGGGGTCTCCTTCGGGCCCCACAGCGGGTCGGGCGCCTTCCCCTTCTCGTAGTCACCCTCGGCGAGCGGGTCCGCGTCCCAAGGGTGCTCACGCGGGACCGCCTCGTCGCGCAGCATCCACCAGGCACCGCCTCCGCCCGCCGCTGCGAGCACGGTTCCGGCCGCGGCCAGCCCTGTGATGAAGCGTCTGCGGGACGGGCGGCCCGTCGCCGTGGTGCTCGTGCGGGTGGCCAGGTCGGGGAAGGTCGCCAACTGGCGTACCCACTCCTCGGACTGGCCGATCTCCGTGGCCACCGGGCCCTGCTTCCACAGCTTGCCCGCGCCACGCGGAGGAGCCATGACCGCGGTGATTTGTGCGGGGAGGGGACGCAGCGCGGGGTCCTTCGCCAGGCATGGCTCGATGAGCTGCCGCAGCCCGGGCGGGACCGTGTCCAGCCGGGGCTGCCCGTGCACCACCTCGTACTGCACGGCGGCCACATGCCCGCCCTGGTACGCGGGTGTCCCGGTCGACGCGAAGACGAGCACCGCGCCCAGCGCGAAGACGTCACCGGGCGGACCCGTGCGCTGCCCGAGCACCTGCTCGGGCGCACCGTAGCCCGGGGTGACGGGTATCTGTCCCGTGGTGGTCAGGGTCAGCCCGTGCTCGGGCCGCGCGATGCCGAAGTCGATGACTCGCGGTCCGGTGGACGTCAGCACGATGTTGGACGGTTTGAGGTCGCGGTGCACCAGGCCCGTGGTGTGGATGTCGCCGAGCGTGCGGGCGAGCGCTGCCCCGAGCGCCCGTACGTACGGCTCCTGGAGCGCTCCGTAGCGCTGGACCGCCGTATCGAGCGTGGGCCCGGCCAGGAACTCGGTGGCGATGAACGGCCGTCCGCTCTCGGTCTGCACCGTCAGTACGCGCGCCACGCCCTTGCTCTTCACGGCCTGCGCGGCCTCCGCCTCCCGCAGGAAGCGCTGCGCCATCTGTGTGTCGTGGGCCAGTTCGGTCCGCAACACCTTGACGGCGGCCGTATGGCCTGAGCTGTCGCGTCCGAGGTACACCTTCCCCATGCCGCCTTCCCCGAGCACGCCGATCAGGCGGTAGGGGCCGATGCGGAGCGGGTCACCGTAGCCGAGGGGGTTCATGAGGTGTGTTTCTCCTGCCGTCGCTGCCGAGCGCTGTCTGCCGTAGGTCCCGTCCGCTCACTCCGGAGATCATTCCAGCGGGATGGCGTAGGTGCCCTCGATGGTGGAGCCGACGATCCGTCCCGAGTCCTCGTCCAGGACGGGGCTGATGCCCGCGCCCTCAGGGCCGCTCAGCGTGAAGGTCCAGTCGGAGCGGTGGGTGGTGCGGTTGACCGCGTCGAGGTGCGTGCGGCCTGCCTTCTCGACAAATATGACGTAGACGTACTTCTCGCCGACGAGCGGCACGCAGGCGAGGGAGGGGTGGCGGCCACTTTCGGGCCGCCCCTTCTGCCGCCACAGCAGCCGGCCGTCCGAGGCGTCCAGCGCGATGAGACCGTGCCCGCCCTCCGTCGCGTACACCACGCCGTCCCGCAGGGCCGGCGGGCCGTAGAACGCCCGCGGCACCCCGTTGATCTCGTCCTCCTGGTCGAGCCGGGAGTTGACGTAGGCCCAGGCCCTGCCCCCGTCGGAGAGGCGATGCGCGACCACCTGCCGGGCGCCGAAATAGATGTGTGTGCTGTCCGTGGGGAGGGGCAGAAGCGAGGCACCACGATCGTTGTGCCTGCCCAACGGGACCCGCGCGCCGTCCCACAGCTCGCCGCCCGTACGGGCGGCTCTGGTGAGCGTCACGAACGAGTCGAGTGCGTCGGCGCCGTCCCTGTCGTCGACGGTGGTCAGCAGCAGCCGGTTTCCCCTGCACGTCGTCAAACAGCCGGTGGTCTGGCGGTTCATCCCCCCGAACTGGTAGTTCTCGAGCGGTTCGCGCCATAGCTCCCGGCCCGCTCGCAGATCGAAGGCGACGACGTTCCAGCCGGCCGTCGCCTCCTTGAACGCGACGTTCGTCTTACGTGTTCTCGCCGCCAGATAGAGCACGTTTCCGGCCGTCCGGAGCGGCTGGACGGTGGGGTCGACGTCGTCGGACTCCCTCTTGATCTCTCTGCCGTCGAAGTCGGGGAGGGTGCCGAGAGTGTTCTGTACGGCGCCCGAACCCGGGTCGAGCGTGCAGATCGTCAGCCCCTTGCCGCTGCCCCCGTCCCGGTCCATTTTCCGGCCTTCCCGCCTCGGCTCCCGGGACTCGGGGAGGATCGCGTAGATCCGCTGCCCGTCGATGCTGATCTGCTTCGTATGGATGTCCGGATTGCCCCAGCGTCGTTCGCCGCTCTTCGCGTCGAACGCCACGAGCCCCTTCGTGTTCATACTCAGGATCAGGCCGCCCACCGCGATCGGCGGCAGGTCGTAGTTTTCGTTGACGCTCAGGGTCGGGGCCTTCCACACGGGCAGCGGCGCGCCACCCGGCCCGCGCGACGGTGATGCGGCGGGGCCCTGCTCGCCGCCCGGGCCGATGGTGGACCAGGCCCAGGCACCCCCGGCCACGGCGGCGGCCACCCCGACGGCGGAACCGCCCACCATCGCCAGCATCCTGCGCCGTGAGGGCGGCTGCGGTCCGTACGGCGACCAGAACGATGCCTCGCCCGAGCCGGAACCCGAGCCCGCCCCGTCGTGGTACGCGAATCCACCCGGCGGCGGAGGCTCTCGCCGCGGGGTGATCTGCCATACCGCGCCGGCGCGCCACGCGATCCGGGCCAGCACCCCGTCCGGCAGGTGGTCCGTGAACTCTCCGCCGCCGTCGTGCAGTTGGGCGCGCAGCTCCGCCGTACCCGGCCGGTGCCGCGCCTCCTTGAGCAGGCACCGTTCCAGCACGGGCCGCAGCGCGTCCGGTACGCCGGTGAGGTCCGGCTCCCCGTACCGCACCCGGTAGAGCAGGTCGGCCGCGTGGCCGCCGCCGAACGGGCCGCGCCCCGTCGTCGCGAAGACCAGCACCCCCGCGAGTGCGAACACATCGCCGGCCGCGGTGTGCTCGCCGCCCGTCGCCTGCTCTGGGGACATATAAGCGGGAGTTCCGGCCGCGGTTCCCGTACGCGTCAGCCGGTCGTCGCCGATCGCGCGTGCGATGCCGAAGTCGATGACCTTCGGACCGAAGGCGGTGAGGAGGATGTTGGACGGCTTGAGGTCGCGGTGCACGACGTCGCAGCTGTGCAACTGCCCCAGCGCCTCGCACAGTGCGGCACCGATCGCCCGGACGGACGCCTCGGGCAGCGGCCCGCCCTGCTCGACGGCCTCGTCCAGCGGCGGGCCGAGCAGATACTCGGTCGCCAGCCACGGCGTGGGCGCGAGCGGATCGGCGTCGATGACCTCGGCCCCGTGCCGGCCCCCGATGACACGCGCCGCGTCCGTCTCCAGACGGAAGCGGATACGGAACTCGGGGTCGGTGGCGATCCGCGCGTGCATGCTCTTGATCGCCACGGTACGGCCGCCCTCGTCCCGTCCGAGGTAAACAGTGCCCATACCCCCACCGCCGATTCTGGCGATCAGCCGGTACGGGCCGAGCACCTGCGGATCGTCGTAGGCGAGCGGGAATCCCAGGAGGGTGGGCGAAGAGAGCATCGGGTCGTCAGTCCACGGGGAGGGGATCGGCGGAGGGGCGGTGAAGGGGCGGCGGTCACGGCCTCGGGGAGGCTCCCGGGTGAAGGGCGGGAGCGCCGGGTGCCAGGGGCACGTCGGACTCGCTGGTGACAGTGTCGGCACCGGCTGCTCGCACCGCCCCGGCCGCGCCCGGAGGGCCCTGAGCGCCCAGGGCCCGCCCGGACTGCCGGACGAGCGCCGCGATCACCCGGCCCGGCAACCAGCCGGGGCCGAACGCCCCGGCCCCGCCATCCATCGCCGTGGCCGGTGCCCAGCCCGGCGCGGGAGAAGGCGGAAGGGCCGGGGCGGGAGGGACGAAGCCGGCGCCCAGCGCATCCCGTACGGCCGCGGCGCGCGGTCTGTGTGCCGGGTCGGGGGCCAGACATGCGCTGACCGCCTCGCGCAGCCCCTCGGGCAGTCCTGACGCATCCGGTGCCAGGCGCCCGGTCGCCGCGTACGAGAGCACGGCGCCGAGCCCGAACACATCGCCGGGCGGACGCGGCCGTCCACCCGAAAGCTGCTCGGGCGGCAGCGCCTCCGGCGGCAGACCGGGCACGGCCACACGCTCCTCGCCCTCCGGAGCGAGGGACCGTACGCATCCGAACCCGGTGAGCCTCGGTCCGTCCGCGCCCAGCAGGACGGTGCCGGGCGCCACACCGGCGTGGGCGAAGCCCTGCTCGTGCAGCGCGGCGAGGGCCTCGGCCAGCGCCAAGCCGAGCGCGCGCACCGTACGCTCACCGAGGCCTCCGCCCTGCGCGGCCAGCGCTCCGGGTAGCGGCAGCGCGGGCGAATAGGGCGAGACGCACCACGGCAGTTGGCCGCCGGTGCCCCAGGAGACCTCCACGATCTGCTCCAGGATGGGGCTGCTGTGACCGCTCAGGCGCCGGGCCTGCTCGGCCTCGGCCCCGAACCGCTGCCCGTGCTCGCCCTCCCGGGCGAACTCCAGCCGGGGCGAGCTGAGGAGGACCGTATGGTCGCCACCTGGCGTGCGCGCGATGAAACGCCGCACCGGTACGGGAACTCCGCTATCCGCCGCGTCGATCCGGCCGAGGGGTCTGTAGACACCGAGCTGTCCCGGGTCGTCCTGCCGCAGCGGCTCCATTCGCTCCCCCATGGTGTAGCCGAGAGCGGAAATCCTAATCCCCGGCCGTGCCCGCGGGCAGGGAGGGGCCGCGGCTAGCTGCCGGCCGACCGCCCCCTGGAGCGGTTGGCGGACCACACCGAGCCGATCACCACGGCGCAGCCCGCCAGTTGGATTACGGTGGGGATCTCGTGGAGGACGAACACCGAATCCGATCGCCATCACGGGCGGCAGCAGCAACAGCGCGGCGGAGAGGTCCGGCGCGAGGCGGGAACTCCCCTTGCTGATCAGCAACCACGCGGCGACCTGGCCCAGCAGAGCCAAGGCGGTGATCCATCCATGACACGGCGGGGATCGCGAGCGGCAGTCCGGTGGTCAGCGCAGCGATGAGACCGGAGGTGACGGCCGCCGTGGCGGTGGAGACGCATACCTGTGTCGCGATGTGGCGCGGCGCGCGCTGACCTCACAGCTGGGTCAGTGGAGATACACCACGTAGGCGAGACCGCGGCGATGCCCAGAAGCGCCCCTCGTACCGGTTCACGGACCTGCGGACCGTGGTCCAGCACGCCCTCGGCCAGCGCGATTGCCCTTGCCGGAAACCTCATCCACCCTGGTGGGAACGGTTCTTCGGGTTTCCCGAAATCTGGCCGCGGTCGCTCGAGCTCACGCTCTCGCGCAGTTGCCGTCAGCGCGTCATGATGATCGATCGTGCTGCTGCGACTGACTTACCTGGGTGTGACGAACGCGTTCGCGATGCTTCGCCTGCTGCCGATGGCCGATCGAGATAAGGACGCGGAGATCCTCGCCCTGCGCCACCAGATCACCGTGCTGGAACGCCAACTCGGCAAGGAAAAGATCCGGTTCACGCCCAGCGATCGAGCGTACCTGGCGGCGCTGCTGCACCGGCTGCCACTGCACGTCCTGCGACTGTTACGGCTGCTCGTACGCCCCGACACGGTACTGCGTTGGCACCGCAACCTCGCCACACGCCGCCATGCCGCCTCCTGCCGGCCCAAACGCCCGGGACGACCACGCACGGTGCACTCGATCCGCCTCCTGGTGCTGCGCCTGGCGAAAGAGAACCCGAGCTGGGGGTACAGACGCCTGCACGGCGAGCTGCTCGTGCTGGGAGTGAAGGTGGGCGCCTCCACTGTCTGGGAAATCCTGAAGGACGCAGGCATCGACCCGGCGCCCGAGCGGAACTCCAGTACCTGGGCCACCTTCCTTCGCGGCCAGGCTGATGCCCTGCTGGCCTGCGACTTCATGGAAACAGTCACCCTCTCGGGGATGCGGATGTACGTGCTCGTGGTGATCGAACACGGCAGTCGCCGGATCCGCGTCCTGGGCGCCACCACGCATCCCACCGCCTCCTGGGTAGCCCAAGCGGCGAAAAACCTCGTCATGGACCTCGAAGACCTTGGCTGCCAGGCACGGTTCATGATCCGGGACAGAGACGGGAAGTTCCCCGACCTCTTCGATGCCGTCCTCAAGGACGCGGGGATCGAAGTCGTCCTCAGCGGCATCCAGATGCCAAGGATGAACTCGATCGCTGAAAGGTGGATACAGACCTGTCGCCGCGAGCTCCTGGACCAGACGCTGATCTGGAACCAGCGACACCTCCTCCACACCCTGCGCGAGTTCGAGCAGTTCTACAACAGACACCGACCACACCAGGGCATCGCCAACGCCAGACCGCTGCACCCCTTGCCCCCGCCAATCGACGATCCGGACCCGTTAGCCCGCCTCAACATACGTCGGCGCGATCGCCTCGGCGGCATCCTTCACGAGTACCGGAATGCGGCGTGACCTGCACGGATGAGGTCTCCGGCAAGGGCAGTCCTTAGAGGCTGTTTCTGATCCCCAGGTCTGAGTAGCCTGGGCTTCTACGATGGCGTGGTGTCCGAGGGCGCCGGGCGGGCCGGGGAGAGGGACTGTCGGGCTTGTGGCGATCGGTTGAGGCCGGGGGCCCGGCCTGATGCCGTGTTCTGCTCCTCGGTGTGTCGTGCCAGGCAGTGGCGTACGGAACGCCGGTTGCGCAAGCGCCTGGCGGCCGTGCAGGACGGGGCGGGTGAGACCGAGTGTCCCGAGTGCGGGGCCCGCTGGGTGGTCGGCGTGGACCGGCGCTCGAACGCCGTCTACTGCTCGCGTCGGTGTGTGGTGAGAGCTTGGAGGCGCCGGAAGGAAACGTTCGGCGAACGGGCACAGTGACCGCATCGCGAACGCATCCTGAGTCTCGTTCCGGTCAGAGTCGGTCGTTTGTGGTCACGTGTTGTGATGATCTGATTTGCGGTTTGACGCTCGGTGGTGAGCGGGTCGTGTCCACGTCACGGACTTCAGCTCCGTGCCCCGGCCCGCATGGGTGGTGAACACCTTGCCGGAGGAGATCGAGAAGATCGGAAGCGTCAGCCAGCACCGCTACGAGCAGATCGTGGCCGAGCTGCGTGAAGTGGTCGAGCAGCAGACCAGGGGCTCGTTCACGATCGGGGACCGCGCGCTGGAGATCGAGCCGATGCGCGAGCGGGGCGGCCAGCATGCCGCGCCGGGTCAGGAGTTGTTCACGGTCCGCGAGACGCTGTTCCGTCTCGCCGAGGACATCGGTCTGGCCTACAAGACGGTGGAAAGTGCCAGGTGGGCGGCGTCTCGGTGGCCGAAGGACAAGCGGCAGGCTGGTGTGTCGTTCCGCGTCCACCGGATCCTGGGGCAGATCGAGGACGAAGCCGAACGGTTCGAGGTCATCGCCAAACCTCCCGCGGGCGGGACGCGGTGGACGGTGGACGAGGCCAACCGGAGGCTGGGCCGCCAAGTCGAGCGTCCGGCGTCGCCGAAAGAGAAGATTACCGCGATCCACACCCTGGCCCGGGACGAGGAAGTCGCTGCGGCGGTGACCACCGACTTCCTCAAGCGTCCGACGGTGGCGGCCAAGGTCCCCGCCCAGGACAAGGCCCGGGTGGTTGAGGAGTTCACTCGGGATGAGGGTGCGGCGGTCACGGCGGTCACCGGTCTGCTGCGCCGGCCGGACGTCGCGTTCAAGGCGATGAGCGACGACACCGCCCGCCACCAGGTCAACAGCGCCCAGGTCGAACGGGGCCGGCAGGCCCGCGATGACTTCGACCGCACCAGCCCAGTCGCCCCGGCGGTCCGCCACATCGACCGGACGGTGGAGTTCTTGGACCTGATCACCGCCTGCCATTCGTTCGTGGCCGCGGTCGGCCGGGTGGTCCCCGGACTGCGGGGCCGCACCCTCGGCGAGGACGAGCGCACGATCGTCCACGAGAACGTAGCGAAAATGCGGGCGACGCTCGACTGGATCGAGACCGCGGTCGACACGGGCAAGGTCGATATGGACGACGAACTGGCCCGCCTGCTGCGAGGCGAGTAGCCGTGCCCCGCGCCTCACGGCGCCGGGGCGAAGCCGCACGGCGGCATGCCGACACTCTCCGGTTCGTGCTCTTCGAAGCCAGACCCGCGGGGCTGCTCTTCCAGCAACTGGTACGCGCCAGCGACCTGTCTCCCAGCCAGGTGCGGGCGGGGCTGGCTTGCCTGCGCGACATCATCGCGGAGAACGGCTGGCCGCCACTGATCTGGACCAGGACCGACGGCTACCAGCTCGGCGCCGAACCGGCCGCTCTCCAGGCATACGAGCGGGCCGTGCTCGCCGAGAAACTCACTGAGTTCCGGCGGTTCCTCACCGGCACCGTCGCCCCGCACGCCGCCGCCCACCCGCGTGACAAGTGGGTCAAGCACATCATCGCCCAGCTCAACTCCATCGAATCCACCCTCGATCTCGTCGTCTCTTCCTGACCACCACGAGGGGGCGCCCGGTCAGAGGTCGGGCGCCCCCTCCTCGACCGCGCGGAGGGAGCCAAGCCGCCGTGCGCCGCCGCCGCTATCCCTCTGACACCACCAATGCCGAGTGGGCCCTGATCGAACCGCTGCTACCGACCCCGGCCTGCGACACCCGCCGCGGTGGTCGGCCGGAGAAGCACCCCCGGCGCGAGATCGTCGACGCGATCCGCTACGTGGTCGATACCGGATGCAAGTGGAGGGCTCTGCCTGCGGATTTCCCGCCGTGGCGCACGGTTTGGGGGTTCATGGCGCGCTGGGCCGCCGCCGGGATCATCGGACAGATCCGCGACCAGCTCGCCGGCCGGATCCGCCGCGAGCTGGGCAAAGGCCCCCGCGCGGTCGCCACGGTCATCGACTCCCAGAGCGTCAAGGCCGCCGAGACCGTCGGAAAGGACAGCCGCGGCTACGACGCAGGAAAGAAAATCAACGGTCGCAAGCGCCACCTGGTCGTGGACACACGCGGGCTACCCCTGCTGGTCATGGTTACCCCGGCCGATCTGCACGATTCCGCCGCAGCGAAGGAAGTCCTCTTCCGCCTCCGGCTGATGCACCCCGAGATCACCATCGTCTGGGCCGACCGTGCCTACGCGGGCAAGCTCGTGACCTGGGCCAAACAACACCTCAACATCACGATCAAGACCGTCAGCCGCCCCAAGGACACCACCGGATTTGTCGTCCTGCCCCGCAGGTGGGTCGTCGAAAGATCGCTGGCCTGGATCATGCACGCCCGCCGTCACGCCCGCGACTACGAACGACTCGTCCAGCACTCCGAGACCTTGATCACCTGGGCCGCCATCACCCTCATGACCAGGCGCCTCACGCGGCGCCGTCAGGTGAAGCCGACGGCACCGCCCTCGCCAGCGCAGGCAACGTGATCACAACATTCCCGAGGTAGCTTACCGGAACCCCCAGATGCGGCGCATCCAGTTCACCATCGGAGATCACGCGCTGGAGATCGAGCCGATGCAGCAGGTCGGCGGCGCTCCCCCGGCTCCCGGCGAGGAGCCATTCGGCGTCGACGTCTCGTTGCAGATCTACGCAGATGACCTCGGACTGTCGCTCAGTACGGTCCGCAGTGATCGGTTGAGTACGGCTTCTCACTCCAGGCCAAACGCTAGATCAGGATATGGAGCCGCATCCGTCCACGGTACCGTCGTGGACGTTGCAGACACGGAAGCGAATGTCACGCACATCATTGAACTCGAGGAAGTAGTCGATCTTCCCGGGGACGGGTTTCCAAGATTCCGGCTGCCTCCAGCTGATTGTGGCCCACGCTCCGCCTTGCCACTTTTTGCCTGAGTACTGGACGATCCCCTTGTCCACCCAACTGTCGCAGTCCAAGAACTGTTCGACCGTGAGGTCACCCTTGGTGTCATACTTCGGGTAATCGCCGCCCTTCCCGTCGGTTTCGTACTCGTACCAGCCGTCGGCGGTGTAGCAATCCTTGTAGCTTCGCCCCCCGATGTCGCTTGCTACTTGCGCGCCAGCTGCGGACGGTGACAGCGCCAGCGCCGTAGCCGACGCCAGGGTGGCGAGCGCGTACGCCACCCTTCGTCCTCGTGTCATGACCGGTGCTGCGATCTTCCCGCGCATGCGACCCCTGATCGGTTGAGATACGCCTTCTAAGCGGGACAGTCGGGACATTGTAAAGATCCTTTCAGTCAGAGATTCCGCGCTTCGCCCCTGAGCCGATATCGGTCCACGTACTGCAGGGCAAAGATGACTGCCCTGTCCTGTGCCAACAACTCAGCGCTTAGCGAGGACGTCGTGGCTAACTGTTAGTGCTTCCTTCAGATCCAATGGGGTGTCGGTCAGATAGCCCATCAAGCGCGCACGGGTTTACTGCGGCAGGAACCCTGTTCGTGGCCGGTTAGCCGCTTCCGCACCCCCCACGGAACGGCCCACACTCGGAAGCCGCGGTCCCACCATCGGAGTCGACCGCGGTTCACGCATTCGATTCGGTCCTGACCGAACTGTGAAGGGCCTGGGCTGAGTCACCATGGCAAGGGGGAGCCGTGCTGCGGGTGTGTTTCGCCGCTGAGGACTTGCTGCAAGTGACGTTCGCTGACGAGCCAGCGCCGATGGTGGAGCTGACACTCGCCATCGCGGCGCTTCAGCGGGCGGATCCGCTGTTCGCCCTCTGGCGGCGGCGGACGCTCAGCACCCTGCCGCGTTCCGCGGGGCCGCTGCTGGAACTGGTGCCCGCCACGGCCAAGGGGCCGTTGTTCCTGGACCCGCTGAGCCTGGGATTCGATGACGGGCTCGACCAGGTCCTGTCGTCCCCCATCCCGTTCGTCCGCACCGAGCTGCGCCGCGTGCACGCTGCTGGCCGCCGCCCGGTCCCGTGGACCCGTCTCCTGGCCGACCGGGACCGGGAAGCCTGGCAGATCCTCGAACACGCCGTACGGGCAGCACAGGCATGCGTGCTGGCCCCGGCATGGGACCGCATCCGCGCCGGATTCGACGCCGAACGCGCCTGGCGTGTCCAGCTTCTGGCCGCCCAGGGCATCCGCACGACGCTGGCCGGCCTCGTCCCAGGGGCGCGCTGGCACGGCACCACCCTCGAGTTCGACAGCACCGACGAAGTCGAGTTCACACTCAACGGGCACGGCATCACCCTGCTGCCATCCGTCTTCTGGACCGGACGGCCTTTAGTCGGCAGACACGCCCAGGGAGTGTTCCTGGTCTACCCGGCCGTAACCCCTCTCCCCCTACTCGACGACCCCACCGCCAACGCGCTGGCCACGCTGCTGGGTCGGACCCGCGCCACCATCCTGGAACGGCTCACCCGACCGCGCACCACCACCGACCTCGCCCGTGATCTCGGCGTGGCCAAGTCCTCGGTGTCCGAACACACCAAAGCCCTCCGCGACGCCCATCTCATCACCGCCCAGCGCGACGGCAAGACGGTCTGGCACTCCTGCACACCGCTGGGCCTCGGACTCCTCACCGGCACTCCTGACACCACACGCAGATAGCCTCAGCAGACATAGCGCCTTGGCGGCCGCCGAGCCGCACGTTCCAAAGGTTCAGAAACAGGCACTTATACCCCTCGATGCAGAAGACATCCGGATCGATCGGGTGACGTCGGGGGCATGTGGTTGACGACGGCGCACAGGGGCGTGGTACGGCGCTGTAGATCTACCGGATCGGGTGACGGACGAATCGGGCACCGTTGACACGTCTGCGAGTTGGGAGCACGAGGGCTCCCACTTGCTCCCAGCCCGGACATGGTTAAGGCCGCTTCCGCTACCCGCGGAAACGGCCTCCGACCTGCGAAAACGCTGGTCGGGACGACAGGATTTGAACCTGCGACCCCTTGACCCCCAGCGGCGTGGCAACTCACTGCAACGATCCGTACCGCACTGTAACCATCCACTCGAGTGGAGTGAAGAGCCGTACAACGCCACTGACAGCTACACGGTCGCGCCCATGGATCATCCGCGCCGACCGCAGTTGAAGCGGGTACCGGGAATCACGGGTTGTGCTCTGTTGGCTGCCCTGATGAGGCTGACGCAGCGCGCATGCTGACGTGCCATGCACCTCAGCGCTCTAGGTGTATTGATCACGAGCGTTGTTGACAGTGGACGGGCTTGATCATGGCGAAGACCTCCGGTGTGGTGGAGCTGTCTAGGACTGCACCGCACGGAGGTCTTCGTGTCCCACCGTAATGCCCGGCTCACCGTTCATGGCAGGCGGCTGCTGGTCGAACGTGTCCGCGCAGGCCGCCCTGTCGCGCATGTCGCGGCGGAGATGGGTATCTCACGCGCCACGGCTCACAAGTGGCTCCGCCGCTGGCACTCCGAGGGGGAGCAGGGGCTGCACGACCGGCTCAGCCGGCCCCGGACGACACCGCACCGGACACCAGCGGCGGTGGAGGCTCAGGTGTGTCGCCTGCGTCAGGACCGCAAACTCGGCCCCGCCCGCCTCGGCCCCATCCTGGGCCTGCCCGCCTCGACCGTGCACCGAGTCCTGGTCCGCCACAGCCTGAACCGCCTGGCCTTCCTGGACCGGCCCACCGGACAGGTCATCCGCCGCTACGTCTGCACCGCCGCTACGAGCGCAAAGCCGACCACTTCCTCGCCTTCACCAGCATCGCCTGCACCTTGATCTGCTACCGCAGACTCACCAACTGAGATGACTTCTTATTCGGCTGGTCCTCACGGGTGCCTCTGAGGGCGAAGGCCATCCAGGAGGATGTCCAGGAGCCGATCGGCTGTGACCGCGTGGCCGGACTGGTGCGCGACGGTGAAGATTCCGATCAGGCTGGCTGCGATCTCGTCGGCGGTGACGTCGGGCCGGAGGTCTCCAGCTGTGCGGCCTGCGTCGAGAATCGTCGATATCGCGTTCAGGAGCGCGTCCCTGGTTTGTGCGTGGCCGACCGCGCCCGACTCGATCAGGGCCGGCAGGGTGTCGAGCATGCCGTTCTTCGTCGCGACCCAGTGACCGAAGAGGTCCATCCAGCGTCGCATCGCAACGGCCGGGGCCTCGTTGGCGAGCAAGTCGTGGGCGCCGTTCGTGAGGCGGACGACTTGGTCGCGGTAGACGGCCTCCACAAGGGACTCTCGCGTCGGGAAGTGGCGATAGAGCGTCCCGATGCCCACACCGGCCTCGCGAGCGATAGCGCGCAGGGACGTCTCGGCGTCGGGCGAGGCGAGCACGCGTGTCGCGACCTCAAGCAGCTGATCGTGGTTGCGGGCGGCGTCGGCTCGCGTCGCTCTCGACTTCGAACTCGTCAAACGGATCACGCTCCGGTTATGCTGGATTCCATAAGCGGAGCATAGTCCGTTTCGGGTGGCTCCACGAACACGAGGAAACGAGTAGGACATGCAGCAACACGGCAACACACGCCGAGACGGCGCGAGCAGGGCCGTTCTGCTCGACTCGTTCGGCGGCCCGGAGGTCTTGGCCCTCAAGGACGTGCCTGAACCCCGGGCGGGCGACGGGCAGATCCGCGTCCGCGTGTCAGCAGCCGGGCTGAACCCGATGGACTGGTTCATGACCTCCGACGCCGAGACCGCGGCACGGTTCGGTCTGAGCCTGCCCTGCGGGTTCGGGACCGATTACGCCGGAGCCGTGGACCAGGTCGGTGGCGACGCGAGCGGCTACGCGGTCGGTGACCGCGTGTTCGGGGCGGCCCTGTCCCGGGCGGTCGCCGACCACGTCGTCCTCGACGCGAACGGGAACATCGCCAACGGCATCGCCCGCCACACCCCGGACGGCGTCGACGACCGCACCGCCGCCACGCTTGCGATCGCGGGCAGCACCGCGTCCGCCGCTCTCGACGTCCTTGACCTCGGTCCAGACGACACGGTGCTGATCGGCGGCGCCGGCGGCGGAGTCGGCGTGTTCGCAGTCCAGCTGGCACGGATCGCAGGCGCGCGCGTCATCGGGACCGGCTCGCCGTCGTCAGCGGAGTACCTGCGAAGCCTCGGCGCCGAGCCGGTCGCGTACGGCGAGGGCCTGGCCGACAGGGTCCGCGACCTCGGTGCGGGCGCCGTCACCGCAGCCCTGGACCTGCACGGCATGGACACGGTGCACGTCGCGCGCGAGCTGGAAGTCCCGGACGACCGCATCTGCACCATCGCGGGCCAGGTCGACGGCGTTCCCGCCGCCAACGGCGCCAACGCCGCGCCCGACGCCCTTGAGAACATCGCGCGCCTTGTCGCGGCAGGCCGCCTGCGTATACCCCTCGCAGCGACCTACCCCGTCGAGGACATCCGCACGGCCGTCGAGCTCCAGGCGGCCCGGCACGTCCGCGGCAAGGTCGTCATCGACCTCCAGCCCCAGCTCTGACAGCGCGTGCCGGACTCAGGAGCGTGCGACGCGCACGCAGACACCGCCTGAGCTTGATCTTTAACCTCGCCGGTCACCCGACCTGCTGATCTTGGTTAGTTCCTGAGACAGCAGGACGGCCGTTCTTCACGCTTCGAGGTGTCGAGCAACGTCGCGTGAAAGAACGGCCGCTGGTGAAGAGTCCAATAGGACTCCGTTAGGTCTTCCTATTGGACCGCAGCCGTGCGAACACCGCACGGTGGTGCTCGCTGAAGACCTGCGGGAACCGGCTCAAAGCCCGCCGTCACCAGGCGCGGACGCGAGAGACCCCGGCGTGAGGTAGTCAACGGCGGGCCGAGCCCTATCCGGCCGCCTTGCAGGCAGGGTGACCCCAACCGTCGGGGTTCTTCGTGATGGACTCGCCCTTCGCGTACGGCTGACCGCAGCGGCAGCGGCCGGGGAACTTCGCCTTGATCGAACCGCCACCGCTTGAACGGGCGCTCTTCGTTCGCCCCTTGGCACCCGCCTGGCCGCGACCGGCCGAGCGGGAAGCCGTCTGGGGCTCCGGCGGCGGCAGGACGGAACCGAGCGAGGTCCCGGCGGCCTGCTGCGTACGGGCCGTATGGCTGGCGGCCCGGTCCGCGGCCGCGTTGTACGGGTCGCCGTCGACCTGGTGGGCGGGCACGTAGACGAAATCGACGGTGCGGCCCGTCAGCAGCTAGTCGATACGCATCACGAGGCCCTGGTTGGCCACCGGTGAGCCCGAAGCCGTCTTCCATCCCTTCCGCCGCCACCCCGGCAGCCAGGTGGTGACCGCCTTCATCGCATACTGGGAGTCCATCCGCACCTGCAGCGGCACGTCCGGGTCGGTGGCCTCCAACAGCTTCTGCAACGCGGTCAGTTCCGCCACGTTGTTCGTCGCGGCACCGAGCGGCCCGGCCTCCCAGCGCCCCACCTCGCCACTCGCGTCCGCGATGGCCCACGCCCAGGCCGCGGGCCCGGGATTCCCTTTGGACGCGCCGTCACACGCGGCGATGATCTGTTCATCCATGCCTCGATCCTGCCAGGGGTCCCCAGGTGCTCCGTGCCATGTGGTGGCAGACCGAGCGTTGATCGGGGCATGCTCATGCGCATGGTCTCGGTATTGCAGAACGTGGCGATCGACTGCGCGGACGCCTATGAGCTGGCCCGATTCTGGAGCGAGGTGCTCGGTAGTCCGAACAGGATCCACCTGTGCCTGCGCCCGAAGACCACGTGCGAGGAAGAGGTCGAGCGGCTGCTCGGCCTCGGTGCCACCCTGGTCACCGACCGCCAGGAACCCGACGGCACGGGCTGGGCCGTCCTCGCGGACCCCGAAGGCAACGAATTCTTCCGCCAGCGGTGGCCGGCCGGGTCCGGTCGGGGTTGACGCAATTTCCAGCGCATCAGACGGCGGTGTCAGGTCAGCAGGGTGCCCGGGGTGACCAGTCGGTGGCGGCCTTTAGGGCTTGCTATGCACGGAAACGGCATACGTTCCGTCGGTGTAAGGGTCGCGAGCCCACGTCGCGTACCTGGCTTCCATGGTGAGTCCCACCGCACGGCAGTGCGCGTCGTAGTCGTCCAGGGTGTAACCGCGGTCCAGGGCGAAACCCGCGACGAGGCGCCCGGCCGGACGCACGTGGGCCGCCGCCCCAGCCACGAGGGCCGGTTCCGTTCCCGGTGGGGTGAACAGAGGGACGTTGCCCGCCAGCACCACGACATCGAATGACAACCCCAGGTCGAGGTTGATCAGATCCTGCAGGTACCAGCGGATCTCCGGGGCCAGCCGCCGGGCAGTGGCGAGCATCGACTCATCGGTGTCCACACCCGCCACGTCGATCCCGTGACGAGCCAGCTCGATGGCCACCCGGCCGGTGCCGCACCCCGCATCGAGGACCGTGGTGGGCCGGAAGGAGCGGACCAGCGCCGCCTCACCGTGGACATCCCCTCCATCGGCGGCGATGCGGTCGAACCGCGACTGGTACTCATCACCGTTCCACGTCATGCGGCCAGAGTGTCACATGCACGCGTGCGCGCGACCATACGGGCAGCCAGCGACACTGGCCGCTTCCGGAATCCGCCCGAGGAAGCTGTCGTCGGCCTCACTCAGTCCCCTTCGATAGCATGCTTGACACACTATTTCCCGGTGATCTCAGGACCATTGTGGTCGGATTGTGGTCGTAAGGAATTTTCATTCCTCCTTAACCGCGATTCACAATGAAAAAGCCGCAACAATTTCATGTCGCCGTAGAAGGTGATCGTCATGCGCGTCCACGAGAACGTGGGGCGCGTCTACCGGCGCTGCGGCTGCCGCGACGAGCAGCGCCGCCAGCTCGGTGCTCACTGCCTCCAGCTGATGTCCGATCCCGCTCACGGGACCTGGACCTTCGCCGTCGATCTTCCTGCCACCGAGCCCGGTGGGCACAACCTGTGGGGCTCGGTTATTCATCGCTGCTGGTCAAAACGCTACGGCACAGCGCGTGGAGCTGCCACCATGTTCGGTGATCGTGTCGCTTTTGTACCAGATGACTCGACGTCTCCTCGCCGTCCCGGCCGTGCTTCTATGGCGGGACACCTCGAAGGAGGCTGAACTTCTAGAACTGGTCGATCTCCCGGCGGCCGGGAGCCGGTTGAGGCACGCCGGTAACGGTCGGCCAAGTCCGCCGTGGGGCTGCCATCCTCCGTGTCAGTCAGGCGTGGCGGGATCGGGTTGAGCGCCTGAGCAGTACACCAACACCAAGCGGCTGGAGGACTTCCGGACCGCCTGCGGCCGCGGCCTGGTGGCCGGCGGGATCATCGCCTACCACAACAACCGCTGGTCCAGCCGGTCGTGCTCGCTCTCATGTACCGGGGCGGGTGAGAGCACGGACGACCGGGGCTTCTCCCAGCGGGCCGTCTTCGATCCAGTGTGCAACATTCCGTGAGTTCCCCTGAGGCCTGCTGAGTCCTTGTCCTCGCCACAGCGATGTGCTGGTCGCGGCATGCGCGAGAGCAACCGGACGGAGGCTGGGGCGGCGGGCGGTGGCCGTGCCGAGGCGCGCTCCTGAACTGCTCCCTCGTACCATCGGACTTCCGCGTCCTCGGACCGGCGCATTGATGAGCAAGGGATCTCAGGGGGAGAAATAAGTGGCGAGCTGGCAACCACGCTTGGCTTGTGCCGCGGCAGCCGCCGTGCTGACGGTGGGGTGCGGGGCGGCAGGGGGTGAAGGCGGCGGCGCGGGCTCCGGGGGGAAATCCTCGGCGTCCCCCGGGAGCACCTCGGCGCCCGGCATGGACGGCACCGCCGATCCCGGACGTGTCTTCGCCGATGCCGAATTGAAGAAGGCGCTGGCGCCGCCGGGTGCCTTCGGTGAGGGGCTTCGCTCCACGGGCGCAACGGTGGGAATCTTCAACGGGTACCCGGGTAGCCGGGGCCCGTGGCAGGACTGCATGCCGGAAGGTGGCAGCGAACCGCTCAAGGGGTATGTTCGGGAACTCGAAACATTCCGGGCGGCCAGTGCCGAGCGTTCGGCGGTCAAGTGGGGCATACCGGATGACGAGAGGGAGCCGGAGACGGTGCCCGAGATATCCGTGGACCAGTCCCTGCTGTCGATGCCCGCCGAGGACGCCAAGCGCTATCTCGCGCTCCAGCACGACCTCTACTCTCACTGCAAAACTGTCCTGCATGACATGGAGGCGGGCGTCGCTTACGAGCACCACGAGGTCACGAAGCTGAAGGGCCTGGGCGATGAGGCTCTCTTGGAGTCGTCTTCGATGACCGGAGGGGACGAGTACGACGCCCCTCGGCGCTACACAGTCGAGGCCCGCGTCGGAGGTGTGATTCTCAGGGTCGGCGCCGACGACGATAAGGACAAGGTGCTCGCCTGGGCGGCGATGCTGGCCCGCGACATCGGGAAGGAACTCTACGGCACCGCGTAGCCCCTACACTCTCGACCCCTCACCCCTCAGGTGGAGTTGCACAACGCGGCGCGCGTCCGAGGCTGCCCCGCCCGCAGTACCCCCGCACGCCCTGCTTCGAACCCCAAGACCCGGCGCGCCGAACTCGCCGAAGAAGAACTCCAACAACTCGCCAACCTCGGACTGGACTGGGCGGCGGCGTGACACCGCAGCGCCGGGCGGCCCCGGCCGAACTGTCGGTCTCCGCACCGGGCGGAGGCCAGCAGGTATCGCGAGGCGGCATCCCATTCTGTGCGTCTGCCTCTGCAACAGAGCGCATCTCGTCTGAGACAGAGCCGCACGTCGGAGAAGGGAAGCCACGGCCACCGCCTCACGAAGTGGTGTTCTTGGCCGGAAGGATGGCGAGAATGCCGCCCGTGATGTACTCGACCAGTCGCTCCCGATCGACGGCTCCGAGCACACGTTGCGCTTGCCGGAAATCTCATCCACCCAGGTCATGCGGCATGTCGGTATTCGCGGAGGATGCCACCGAGGCGCTCGCGTCTTCGTATGTCAAGGCTGGCGATCTGGTCCGGATCGATGATCGGCGCGGGTAACGGGTACAGAGGACGGGCGTTGGCGATGCCCTGATGTGGCCGATGAGTGTGGTAAAACCGCTCGAACTCCCGCAGCGCATAGAGCAGGTGCCGGTGGTTCCAGATCAAGGTCCAGTCCAGTAGTTCGCACCGGCAGGTCTGCACCCATCGCTCCATGACCGAGGGCATTCTCGGCATCCTGACACCACTGAGGACGACCTCGATCCCCGCATCGGCAAGGACGGCATCGAACAGGGCGGGGAACTTCCCGTCCCGGTCCTGGATCAGGAACCGCACCCGGCAGCCCTGTACGTGCCAGAGACAAGGGCGCCGAAATCCTGGCGCTACGCCACCAACTGGCCATACTACAGCGGCAGACCGACAAACGGAAGCTCACCTGGCCAGACCGTGCACTGCTGGCCGCCCTCCTCCATCGCCTCTCCCGGGTACGCCTTCGTCAACTACCGCTGATCATCTCGCCTGACACGGTACTGCGGTGGCACCGTGAACTGCTGCGCCGCCGCCACGCAAAGGCTTCCCGCCCCAAACGGCCTGGACGACCCCGCACCATACGATCCATCCGTGCTCTTGTGCTACGGCTCGCGCGGGAGAATCCCAGCTGGGGCTATCGGCGAATCCATGGCGAACTCGCCTCCCTCGGGATCAAGGTGGCCGCCGCCACCGTGTGGAACATCCTCAAGGAACACGGCATAGACCCAGCACCCGAACGCGACCACACCACCTGGGCCGCCTTCCTGCACTCCCAGGCCCAGGCAATCCTCGCCGCAGACTTCTTCGAAACCAAGACCCTGAACGGAGCGACGCTGTACGTCCTCGCGGTGATCGAGCACGCCACCCGCCGCGTGCGGATCCTCGGCGCGACCGCACACCCCACCGCTATCTGGGTCACCCAGCACGCCCGCAACATGATCATGGACCTCCAAGACGCAGGCATCAACGCGAAGATCCTGATCCGGGACCGAGACGGACGGTACCCGGCATCCTTCGACACCGTCCTGCAAGCCGAAGGCGTCAAGGTCATCCAGACCGGCGTCCGCATGCCGCGCATGAACGCGATCATGGAACGCTGGGTGCTCATGCCGAAACGAGCTCCTCGACCGCACCCTCATCCGGAACCAGACCCATCTACTCCACGCGCTACGCGAATACGAGACGTTCTACAACGAGCACAGACCCCACCGCACTCTCGCAAGCGCCGCACCACTCCGCCCGCTACCCGAACCGATCACCGAACCCGACCAGCTCACCCATCTCCACGTCCATCGACGCGATCACCTCGGCGGCCTCCTGCACGAGTACCGGCACGCCGCGTGACTAGCAGGGACGCAGTTCTTGGCACCTACAACGCCGACGCCGAGCCGGAGCAGCCGTACGGCCTGCCGCCTCACACCTGGGCCACAGCGCGGCGGGCGCGACCCCTGGCGGGCTTGATGGACGCCAGCGACCGGACGGTCGGAGTTTCGGCGGGGGTGGGCGCGGCCTCGGGGGCCGGCGGGTCGAGCAGTTGCAGCGCTGCCCCCCGACGCGTCGAGGTCGATGCGTCCGACGAGTTCGCCGATTGTGAGGGTCACGCGAAACCCCCCGTTTCTTTTGGTGCTTTCTGGCGAAATGCGCCATGCGCGCACCATGGCTCGACTGGTTCGGTCAGTACTTGGCGTGTTTTCATCGCGTCGGCACGGGCTTACGTGAACGCCCATCGACTTCAGGCCGGTAAATGGCAGCCATGTGGCTGGTGGGCGCTTGTTCAATCGTCCGCGTGTCATTTGTGAAACATTCCATTACAAAGGAAGGGAAAGTCATGGACTTCACCCGAGTCGAGACCGCCGAGATTTCCGACGCCGAGCTGGACAACGTCGCCGGCGGCATCGGCGTCGCCGTCAACGCCGACGTCAACGCCGACGCCCCCCTCATCAGCATCGAGGCCCCTGGCGTCGGCCTCGTCACCGTTTGAGTGAGTCGGGCATGCGGCGCCTAGCCAATAGCGGGCGCATTGCTCGGCCTATTGCTGCACAAATTCATTTTTGAGGATGTAGCGATAGACTCTTTCACGGGCGCCGGCACATAATGCGGCGATGCTTCCGCGGTCTCTGCGGGCCCAGAATCGACGAATGTGTCTCTGTCCGGCCGAGAACCCGGGCACGGGCACATTCGTTTCTGCGCTACGAGCGGCGGTTTCGCCGGGCGGCATGACGGTCTTCATGCGCATGGTCAGTCGCAGGTCGCAGTGGCAGAAGACGGCTCTGACGCCTGAACCCGTAGGTCGATCATGCCGTCGCGAGGCCACCGACCTCGTCCGCGCACCCCCGGCCAGAACTCACCACTCCGATGGCAGAACGTCGTAACCGGCAGGCGAGCCCGGCCTAGTGTCAGATGCCCCCGTACTGTGGACGACCCTGTGGGTGCCGGAAATTATGTCACCCGGGCAGACCTGCTGGCTCGGCTCTGTCAGACCTCAGCAGGCCCCAAGCCACTCTGAGGCAGCATGCCGCGCGACGACGACGCTGCCCAGAACGCCCAACGACCGCACCGGCTCCACCGTCTGGGAGGTCGACGTCCTCGGCAAGGACCACAAGAGCCACGACATCACCGTCGACGCCGCCACCGGCAAGGTCCTTAACCAGCACGTCGACCAGGACGACGACAACGACTGATCAGGCACCAAGCCGCTTGCCTGAAACCTCTCCATAGCTCGAAGGGGCCACGCCCGCCACTGTCTGGCGGCCGTGGCCCCTTCGTCCGTTCCGGGGGCCGGGCCCGTGGACGTGGGCGCGGACGCTGAGTGAGCGGTCAGGAGGGCGGCCTGACCGTCCTCATCGACAAGCGCAAGGGCCAGGCGCCCAGCGTGCCGGCGTCTACCGTGCGCTCGGTCGCACTCCTGACCGTAGGACCGCCGGCGTTCCCCGCCAGGTCGAACGTCAGTGGTCGCCGGAGCGGCGCGGTGCTGTCATGGGTAGGGAAGACAGCGTGGACGAGCCGGCAGGGCCGCGGAGGCCGGTGCGCCGCGCGTGGCCCGCCCGGGGCGGTCCGGCCGCGGCCGCCCCGTCGCGAAGCGGAGGAGGCCGATGCCATGCTGCGCCGCCGCACGGTCGGTGACGTGATGACCGAGGAGGTCGTCACCTTCCGCCCCGACACACCGTTCCAGGAAGTCGCCGCCCTGCTGGACGCGAACGACATCGCCGCTGCCCCGGTCGTCGATGACGACGGCGCCTGTGGGTGCCGGAAAGTGTGTCACCTGGGCTGACCTGCTGGTTCGAGTTTCCCAGATCTCAGGTAGCTGCCGACTGTTCTGGGGCAGCATGCGAGTCGTAGTGATACGGCTGATCTACCTGCTCGCCTGTCAGACCTTCCGATGGATTGCCCTCCTGGCCCGATCGAGTGCGGCGAAAGATGCCGAGATCTTGATGCTTCGGCATCAGCTCGCTATCGCGCAACGCAACCGGCCTCGGCCCCGGTTCTCCTGGAGCGAGAAGGCCGTCATGGCAGCACCGCTCCGGATCTTCAGCAACCAGCGGCGTTCACAGCTGCCCCTGTTGGTCACTCCGCGAACGGTCCTGCGCTGGCACACACGGCTCATCGCCTGGAAGTGGACCTCCCCATCCCGAAGTCCAGGAAGACCGCCAACGCCCGAAGCCTTGCGACAACTGGTCCTGCGTCTCGCGCGGGAGAACCCCGGATGGGGATACCGACGAATCCATGGGGAGTTGCTGGGCCTGGGGCACAAAGTCGGCGCCTCGACCGTCTGGGAGATTCTGAAGAAGGCCGGGATCGAACCATCACCGCAACGGGCAGACCGCTCCTGGGCCGTCTTCCTCAAAGCCCAGGCCTCCGCAATCGTGGCCACCGATCTCTTCCACATCGACACCGTGTTCCTACGGCGCTGGTTCGTGCTGTTCTTCATCGACCACGGCACCCGCAGCGCGCACATCGCCGGTATCACCCGACACCCGACCGGCCCCTGGATCACCCAACAAGCCCGCAACTACCTCATGGACCTCGGCGACCACGCCGAGTCGATCAAGTTCCTCATCCGGGACCGCGGCGCCTACTTCACCGACAGCTTCGACGCCGTCTTCCATGCGACCGGCATACGCGTGGTCCCCACCCTGCCCGCCGTGCCACGGATGAACGCCATCGCCGAGCGCTGGATCGGATCATGCCGACGCGAGGCAACCGACCGCATCCTGATCACCGGAGAGCGCCACCTACGCCTCGTCATCCGCGAGTACGCGGAGCACTACAACAGACACCGGCCACACCGATCCCTCGAACAACGGGCACCGAACCGACTCACCGAGCCCGAACCACTCACCGCCACCGACAACACTCGCATCCATCGACGTGATCGACTCGGCGGCCTCATCCACGAATACACGCAGGTCGCATAGGGGTGACACAGTTTCCGGCACCCACAGGGTCCGCCAGCCGTGGGAATCCCCTGGGACTTTCCTGGGACTTCCGGCCCCATCAACCGGCACGAGCGTGAAACAACCGAAAGGCCGTTCGCGCAGCTCAGCGGGCACCACGCGCCCATCGCGGCAGGTCACAGCGCTCGCTGGTCTCTTCCGCGACATCTGAGGAGCGAATGCCGCCGCACCCTGTCCGACCTGCGAGGCAGCGGGCCAGGAGGAAATGCGGCGGCATCTCTGGGAATCCTCTGGGACTTTGAGCCTGGGTAGGCTCCGAACCGGCCTCGCCGGCGGTGGCCAGGGCCTCGGTGACGAAGCGTCCGGCTCCGCGGGAGTCGGCAGACTTGCCCTGCCGCAGCCGGACGGCCGCGATGACCGGCCGAGCGGTCGGGGTGCAGATCGTGGCCAGCAGCGGGTGCAGAGTACGGATGCCCTTGAACCGGCTGACCTGGGCACCCTGTTTGGCAGGGCCGAAGACCCGATTGTGGGTGGAGTCGATGTCGATGAAGGCCACTTGCCCGGCTCCTGGCAGCAGTGGTGTGTACGGCCGGCTCCCGCAGGAACCTGCGGTGCGCCGCGTGGAGTTGCAGGACATGCCCGTGGGTGAAGTAACGCAGGGACGTACCCAGCGTCGACAGCGCCCGGGTCCCCTTGAAGAGCTGCGGCAGGGCCCCGTGCCGCAGCCCGCCGGTGTCCTCGATGCTGTCCGTCCCCGCGCACATCGCCGCGACCAGAGACGTCACCTTCTTCGCCGCCGGATTCGCCCCGCCGCTGTTGTCAGCACCGCAGATGCCTACCGACTCGCGGACCAGCGCAGACAGCCGACCACGCTCGGCAAGCCGCATCACCGGAAGCAGCCCCAGGGCGACACGGGTCGCACGCCGTGACGTGCATCCTCAACGCCTTCCGGTGAAGCGAGGTGAAGTACACGGCACGCTGGAGTCTTCGTGTCCGGAAATGGTTGTGCATGAGTCCCGTCACATTGCCTGGCGTGCAGCGGCCATGGAGTTTGGAAGGGCTTGCCACGGTGGCAGGTGTTCGGGGAGGCGATGGCTCGCTCAGCAGTGCGTGATGGCAAAGATGCCAAAGCCCTCCGGAACACTCGTGTATTGATCGGCTGTCTGCAGGAACTGGTGGGAGGCGCCATCTCTCGGACCATCCGGAACTGTGCCACGTACCCCCAAGGTGCTGTGGCTCGCAGATGTTCCTCAGGGGCTCCATCGCCGTGCCGTGGACGCCGATCCTCGGATCATGGTGGTGGAGCACCGTCGTCCCCAAGAAGCACCGCAGTTGCCGACGATCGTGCACGGCAGGATCTCCGCCGAGGTCGCCGCCACGGCTGCCTCGTCTACGGCGTCGTTTGGGTAACCACCAACTTCAACTGGTTCTCCTCCAATGGAGACCGTGTGGCGGTCGCGAATGAGGTCGGTAGCAAGTCGGTGCTCGGTGGCGTTCAGCCTTATCGACGGTCGGGATGTCCCAGGACACCGCCGGACTGCGCAGAACTCATGATGGACCTCGCCGGTCAAGCGAACTGACGGCAGTCTAGGAGTGCCTCAGACGCATCAGTATCACTCAAGATCATTGACACAGGAGGATGGTGCACCAGTGAGCGAACCTGGCGATGGAGGAGTCCATGGGGTCCTCTTCGACTTCGCGGGGACCCTGTTCGACGACACGGGCGTGCTCACGGCGCCACGGCTGGTGGCGAAGGCGAGCGACCGCGGGGTCAGGCTTGACGAGCAGGTCGCGGCGACGCTGATCCGACGCACATTGGCGTATGTGGATGCGCCGGAGCGCAGCGCGGCGAAGGAAGGATGCGACCTGTCGCCCGACGCGCACCGGCGAATCTGGACCGGGCTGATCGCTGACGCTGGGCCGTTCGAGCCACCGCTGGTGGAGGCACTCTACGACTGCCTGACCGACAACGACGCCTGGCTCCCGTATCCCGACACGCTTCCGGTACTCGAGGCGCTCAGCGCCGCAGGCGTGCGCACGGGTGTGCTGAGCAACATCGGCTGGGATATCCGACCGACCTTCAAGCGGACCGGTGTATTGGATCAGCTCGACGTGGTGGTGCTGTCTTGCGAGGTCGGGCTGGCGAAGCCCGACCCTGCCGTCTTCGGCGTCGCCTGCGAGCGTCTGAGTCTTTCGGCCGAGCGGGTGCTGTTCGTTGGTGACGATCCCGTCAAGGACGGCGCGGCGGCGCGCGCTGGGTTGCCGGTGTACCTGTTGCCGAGTGAGCGTGACGTGCGCGTGCCCCGGGGGCTGAAGGGAGTCCTGCGGCTCGCCGACGCGGAGAATGGCCGCGAGGCGGCGGCGCAGTGAGGCGCCTCGGCGCCGTGGCGCCACAACGCCGGATCGCATGCCGCGGTCGGGCTGATCGCATTTCTCGCGGCGACCTTGTATCTGTTGTTTCGTAGCCGACGAAACCATCGCCGTTGAGGTCCTGCGGGTCGGGGCAGGGGCGAGGGCTGGTGGTTCCGGCCAGTCGGCAGGGGCGATGGGACCCCGCTTGGGGGCCCGGCTCTGGGAAGTGAGCGTTCGGCCCAAGTGGGGCGGGCCACGGTGACGGTCATGCGGCCGGGGCCAGCGACTGAGCGGAGAAGAGTGACCGCCGCCTGGAGTACAGCCGGGCGGGATCTCCCCGGTCACCGCCGTCCGGCTCCGAAGCTCTACGCGCCGCCGTGAAGCGGTCCCCCCGTGAATCGGGTCAGTGATGTCTGCCTTCCACCTCTGAGGCCGGAACCGTACTTTCACCTGCGGCGTGACCAAGTGGCCGACGAATATAAGCAGGTGGCGATCCCTCATGCAAGGGCTTGGCCGACTCCAGAGCCTTCTGGCCGTCCCGGTGTTCTGGTGTCTTTCCCGAGCGACGCCGACCGCCGACCGCCGATCGCGGAGAGGGGAGGAATCGCGATGAAGCAGGAGCGGGGGGCACCGGCGGCAGCAGTTCCGCCGGGAAAAGCGCCACACAGTGGTTCCTCGACTGCTTCATCCACGGGGAATGCCCAGCTCAGCAGCCTGATCGGAATGTTGACGCCCTTCAGGGCCGGGGTGGCGTACGGTCGGTCCATGACAGCTCATGCGCGGCCCTGCGCCGGGCGGCGGTGGTGCGTTCGTAGGGCAGTGCGCCGTCCGGCATGCGCACGACCTCCACGTACAGGCCGAAGGGGGCGCGTGTGTACACCCATCGGTCGCCGGTGAGCGGCCCCTCATCGATCGTCTCCGGCTGGCCGAGCACGGTGCAGCCGTGCTCGGCCAGGTAGGTGGCAGCCACGTCCACGTCGCGGACGTGTAGGGCGAGATGGCTGCCGCCGACGTCGCTGTTGCGCGGAGCGCGTGGATTGCCGCCCGACGTCCCCTCATAGCAGGCCAGTTCGATGGTGTCGGTCGGGCCCATGCCGAGCACGGCCCGCCGCAGGGCACCACCCGGTGGCACGCCGAGCGCCTCCGCCACATCCACGGGAAGGATCTTCTGCTCGTTTCGGTACAGAAGCTCGGCCCCCAGGACGTCCACGAAGAACCGCTCGGCCGCGTCGAGGTCCGCGACGGTCCTGGCGAAGTGGTCGACGCCGAGCGCGCCGGGCAGGCCACGCCGACTCCCCGTGCCGTCGTCCCGGTTGCACCATGGCCCCGGCGGGCGGCGGCGTGGTGTGCCCCCGCCCGTCTCGTACGGCAACACCTCAGGTACGGACCGCAGTTCGATGGGTGCATCGAACGGCGAGGACAGTCTCACCCAGTGCGTGCCCGCATCGGGCTGCCCGTCGGGGACACGGCGGACCGGGCCGAGTGGGCTCACCCCCGCTCGACGCGTGAGTTCGACGGCGGCCCGTGCCACGTCGGTCACGTGCAGCGCGAGGTGCACGTGACCCGCGTCGTGCGGTGCCCGTGGCGCGGCGGTGTGGTCCGGCGACTCGTAGGCGAACAGCTCGAGGTTGGTGTCGAGTCCCAGGCGGACGAGGGCGATCTCGGCGCTGGCTCGCGGGTGTACGTCGAGGTATACGCGCATCCAGTCGTCGGCGTGCGCTAACGGCGCGAGCCGGTAGACGAGTTCGCCACCGAGTGCCGTTACGGCGAAGTCGATCGCGGCGTCCAGGTCGGACACGGTGAACCCCAGGTGGTCGACCCGTTGGGCGCCGGGCACCCCACGCGGCGGTGGCCCTTGGCCGTCGCCACACGAGGACAAGCCGGCCGCGGCGGAAGCCGGCGCGCACGGGCGGTCGGGGGAGAGCACGGGGCTGCCTCCTCAGGCTACTGGGTGATGGGCCGATCGCTGCGAGCTGTCTGTGCGGACCGCGGGGCGTGCAACAGGTTGCGGGCGCCCTCGCGAAACCCGCGGACCTGGGGGGGGAAGCGCGAGGCCGAGGGCGCGGGCCGACAGGGCGCTTGCAGGACAGCTGTTCGGGGGGCGCGGGGCGCACACCTCTCGCGGTCCGCGGCCAGTGCGTGCGCACACCGGGTGAAGAAATACAGCCGGCCAGCGGGCGCCAGGTCTTCCGGGCCATGGACAAGGCTGCCCCGCGGCACCGTCAGTTCCCGGCAGACCGGCCAGCACCCGGGCGAAGTCCCCGGGCCGCGTCACGTCAAGCCGTTCCCCCAGGCACCCTCGGTGAGCGTGCCGGACCTCGGCCGCGTCCTGGAAGTGACCACGACGGCTCCTTCGCCGGCGCCAGTCTGTGGCCGGCGCGCCGCCGGCGGAGCCGCTGCCGACGATCAGCGTGGTCATGCCGGCGCCTCGATGGCCTGGGGAGTGTCGAGGCGAGCCGCCGCCAACTGGCCGATGCCGATGAGGCAGTGGTCGTCGTCGTTCTCGCCGAGCGCGAGCATGGCGCGCGTCGCGCACTCGTCCAAGCCGAAGCAGCCGATCCGCACCAGTTCGTCGCCGAGCAGCGTCAAGAAGGTGTCGCCCAAGGCAAGGGCGAAGCCTCCGACGAACAGGTAGCGGCGCACGCCGATCGCGGTAAACAGCAGGCTCACCGCGGACGCGAGGGGCCGCAGTGAGCGGCGCAGCGACTCCCGCGCGAACGTGTCGTTTGCTCGGGCCGCCGCCACGAACGCCTCGTTGGTGATGGCGCCAGGCACGCCGCCCGAGGGCCCGGCCAGCGCCGAGGAAGCGAAGGCATCGGTGTCGGCTGATGCCGCCGCACGCACTGCGAACAGCGCGCCGCGTCCTGACGCGATCGCCCCGAGGTGGCCGCGCCCTCCGCACTCGCATGGCGCGGCGTCCTCGGCCGGGTCGACGAGCCAGTGGCCGATCTCCCCGCCGTACCCGTGCTCGTTGCTGATGATTTCGCCGTGGCGGAACACCTTGTTCCCGATGCCCGAGCTCACGGTGGTCAGGCAGAACGGCTCGGACTCGACCGAGGCGTAGCGCCAGGCCGCCGCGGTCACGTCGTTGGCCACGAACACGGGCAGGCCCAGATGCCCTGCCAACACGTCGGCGACGGGCAGCGGCGCTGCGGGTCCCCCCCACAGTGTCGGGCCGGCGATGACGACTCCGTCGGATGTCATCGGCCCGGCGAAGGACACTGCCACGGCCTGAGCAGGTGGTTGACCTGGACGGGCGAGCTGGGCCGCGATCTCCCGCGTGAGCTGCTCCATGACCCGGTCCTGGAGCAGCTGCGGGGCGAGTGTGCCGTACCGGCCGAGCCCGTCGGTGCGCACGCGCTGCACGTCATGCACATCGGACATGCCCGCCCTGATCCGGCCCACGCGTAGGGTCGTGCCACCGATGTCGGCCACCACCAGGTCACACGGCGCGGGTGCAAGTGCCATCATGACGCGGCCTCTTCCCGTGCCGCCTCACACTGCTGGACAGAGCCGTCTTCCAGCACAATGGCCGACGCCAGGCGTGCCCCGTCGGGTACCTGGGCACCTGGCAGCACGACGCAGTCATCCACGTGTGCGCCGGCACCGATGCGCGCGCCCGGGTAGACCACGCTGTTCACGATCTCGCCCTCGTTCGCCACGTCGGCCGCCACGATACTGGCGTACCTGCCGGGCCCGTCCAAGACGAGGCGTCGCGGCACCTCGGGGGCGACGGTCAGTGGCATGTCGGTCAACGCGAGCGTCGGCTCAGCCCGCAGCAGTCCGCGGTGGGCGCGGTGGTAGCGGTCCACGGTTCCGATGTCCTCCCAGTAGCCCTTGACCTCATACCCACGGATGAGTTCGCCGCCTGCCAGCATCGCCGGGATGACGTCCCTGCTGATGTCGTGCTGCCAGTCCGTGCCGCGCAGTTGCTCCAGGTAACGCCACAGCGTCGTCGCGTCAAAGAGGCAGAAGGCGGCGAACACCAGGTCGCTCGTGGGGTGGTGAGGTTTTTCCTCGAAGGATGTGAGTAGGCCGTTTCTGTCGAACTCGACCATGCCGAACAGATGCACGTACCGCCGCTCGATGCGCTGGTACGAGACTGTCAGCGCGGCCTTTGATGCGCGGTGCTCGCGGATCATGCTCCCGTAATCGAAACGGTAGACGTGGTCTGCATGGAGGACGAGGATCTCCGAGGCCTCTGAGTCACCCTGTCCGAAGACGTACTCGGCCTTGCTGAGTAGTGCGTCGGCTGTGCCGCGCTCCGCCGGCCACGTACGCTCCGGCACCTGCTCGGGCAGCTTGCCCGGTGAGCTCCGGTACACCGCGTCGTAGGGGCCGAAGCGTATTCGAAAGCCGTGATGGCGCCCGTTCCACACCAGGTGCAGGTCGTCCATGAGGCGGCGCTCCTCGTACTGGGACAACAGCAGGACGTCTCGCAGGCCCGACCGGTGGACGTTGGCGACGCTGAAGTCGATCAGACGGGAGGTGCCGCCGAACGGCACCAGTGGCTTGAGCCTGCCGTGTCCCAGCGGCCCCATGCGCCGGCCTTCGCCGCCCGCCAGCAGTACGGCACGCACTCCATCCATGCTCTCAGACCCCCAAATCCACGGGACCGCCCAGCGCCGGCTGCTGCGGCGCCTGTTCACGCTCGCGGAGTGTGAACAGCGCGGCCTCGGCCTCTCGTTGGGTGACGTCGTCCACGAACACGGCGTTGCCGATCCCTCGTGGAAGAGGCAGGTGCTGTCGGCCGTCCCGATGCTTGACCGTGTCCGCGAGCGCCCCGCGCATCAGTTCCGGCGTGCACACCGGGTGGAACACAGGCAGGTGGAGAACGCGCATGACATTGAGGACACGGTCGAGCTCGGCCGCGGTCAGGAGCCCCCGGTGGTGGGCGAGGACCGAGCTGAGTGCCATGTCGACGCAGACAGCCTCGCCGTGCAGCACCTCGGGCAGCGCCGCCATCTCAACGGTCGGAGAGAAGGAGTGCCCGAAGTCCACCAGGCGCCGCAGCTGGTCCTCCCAGAGGTTGGGCTGGAGTTCCTCCAGCATGCCCCGGACCGCCCGGTGTAGCACTGTGAGCGCCGCACCACCTGCCGCGTCCTCGCCCGGTTGCATCCGCTGCTCGACCAGGCTCGCGCCGTGCCCCTCCAGCAGATCGAACAGTTCGGCATCCTTGATCAGAGCTATCTTCAGGATTTCCGCGAGGCCGTTGCGTAAGTGCCGGGCATCGAGCGTGGTGAGGAAACCGGGGTCGATGAGGGTCAGCGATGAGGGGTGGTAGGCGCCTAGCCGATTCTTGTGCTCACGGAAGTTGACGCCCGTCTTGACGCCGATGCCCGCGTCGATCATCCCAATCAGGGTCGTGGGTATGCGGACGTACGGTGTGGCCCTGCGGTATAGGCTGGTCGCAAGCCCGACGATGTCCGTGAGCACCCCGCCACCCACGGCAAGCACCGGTGCGTGGCGCCGTGGCACACCGAAGGTGTCCATCGCGTCCACGACCTCGAAGACGGTCTCCATGACCTTCACCGATTCGTGTGCGTCGATGACGCACAGGTGGAACTCCACGTCCTGGCTCGCCAGGTAGGCGGTAAGTTGCTCACCGTAGAGGGAGGCCACCGTAGCGTCGATCACGATGAGCCGACGTGCAGGCGCTGCACCAGGCATGACGGCGCGGGCGAGCGCTGGGTTCGCTGGCTCGAGCAGCCGCGGCTGCACCATGATGTCGTAGCTCACCTCCTTGAGAGCGCTCACCCGCCAGGCTGTGCCACCCTCCGTCGCGTAGTCGTGCAGACGATCGTCGGGGAGGGAAAGGCTCTTAGCTGTAGTCATGGTCATCGATCCTCTCGTGGCGCGAAAAGGAGGAGCGGTGGGCGCTGGCGGAATCAGCCGCAGGAGCAGGCCACCACATGCGGGCCGCAGCGCGCGGTGTGAAGACGACTGTTTGACGGCGTGGTGGCGCTTCGGTGAAGGCGCGACCAGCGGCGGTGGGCGGCCCGCAGCAGGTGCCAGGGGCGGCACACTACTGCCGGCGTCGGGTAGAGGTTTGGATGTTCGATCGCGGTGATGGGTGGGCGTTCACCCAGGGACGCGACGCTGCTGCCTGGTCGGGATTTCTGCGCGCTGCGTCTGCACCAAGCGGTGAGCTGCCAGTACGGCATTCCCCCCGCGATTTCGGGCCAGTCGGCGGTAAGTGACCTATGCCTTAACGATCTAAGGCGGCGCGCATAACCCTTGTCAAGAGACGCATAGTCCCTTATGTCCATCTTGACTGGAATTGCTTGACCGACATTGAGCCACCGAGGTCGAATGGGGCCATTTTCTGGCCATCGATATGTCACGTGAAGAGGTGTCATGTGCGATCTGGCAGGCCTGGTTCCTGTGAGCGCGAGAAACGCCACCGGACTGATCGAGCCAAAAAATTACATCCTTGACAGCAAGTTGTTCACCACCTGTAATGAGTGAAGTTGCAAAGCACACGAGTCACCCACGGCAAAGCGTGGAGAAAATATGCTCTCGTGGTACGTGAAGCGCGCGGTTCTTGCCACGCTGGTTACGGGCGCGCGACGGCGGCAATTGGTCTGGGCGCAGGAACGGATTTCGCAGCGCCAACCGCCTGGAACGAACATTTTGACTTCTCAGAAAATTGGACTGGCGGGTTTGCGGAAAAGAAGCGGCGGAGAAGAGTAAAGACCAGATGCTGTCGCCGCAGGCCAAGTGATAGCACTGGGCAGGATGACCCGGCCGCCGAAATCAGGCATCTCGCACTGGCCGGCGCCTGCGTCGGCCGATCGCCTGAATCGGCGTGAGGGCATCAAGGTCTCTCTCTGCTACGTTGCCCGCTTCTCCGGCGGGAGGAGAATGTGAAGCCGCACCGGTCGGGCCTCTTCAAGCTGTCGAAGGGCCCGGCGTTCGCGGGAAGGGCCGCCGAAATCATCGGACTGTAACTGGACCCGCCCGGGGGCGCTGTCATCTTGTCGGTCGACGAGCGAACCAGGCACAGGCACTGGACCGAACCCAGCCGGGGCTGAACCTTCGCCGCAACCAGTGCCGTACCCACGACTGCGGCACGGCACCACGAACCTATTCGGCGCGCTCAACGTCGGCACCGGCCGGGGAACCGGCGTGGCCGCTGGCGCGACGGTGCCGAACGTCCGCTCACCCGACCGGGACATGCTCCGCCATGTCCGCCCGCCGCGTCAGCTGGAGGAAGTACATGCCTGATCTTCGTCCGTCGCCCCTCGCACCCCAGTCGACGGCGAGCGCCGCCATGCCTGGCCGGGTCCTGGTCATCGGCTCCGGCTACATCGCCGGGCACATCGCCGCCCGCCTCACCGGGCTCGGCACCGAGACGGTGATCAGCTCCCGGCGTGCCCCGGTCACCCCCGAAAGCCGCGGTGTGCGCTGGACCCACGTCGATGTCACGTCGGGACCGCAGGTGGCTGCTCTGATGGATGCCATCCAGCCCGACGCCGTTGTGGCCGTACATGGCCCGTCCGACATCACTTGGTGCGAGGCACATCCCGAGGAGGCGTGGGCCACCCACCACGGCGGCGCCCGCAACATCGCAGCCGCGCTGGACGGTCGGCCCGTCCTGCTGGTGTCGACCGACAACGTCTTCCCCGGCGAGGCGGAGAGCCACGGCGAGTCAGCACAGACCCGCCCGGCCAACGCCTACGGTCGGGCGAAGCTCGCGGCCGAGCGGGAGCTGCTCGCCACCTCTTCCGCCCTCGTCCTACGGGTGAGTCTGGTCTACGGTTGGGAGGACTGCGGCCCGCGACCCAACTTCCTCACCAGCGTTGCTCGTTCGCTGATGCGCGGGGAACGGCTGCGGGTTCCCGATGACCACTGGAACACGCCTGTTCTCGTGGAGGACGTGGCCGCGTGGGTGGCGACGCTGGTGAATTCCGGCTGCACCGGGACGCTGCACCTCGGCGGGCCGCGCCGCATCGGCCGAGTCGACTGGGCCAGGCACATCGCCCAGCAGGTCGGCGCGGACCCCGCGCTCATCGTGCCGACACCGCGTGTCGGCACTGCCTATGCCTGTAGGCCGCGCAGCGCCTGCCTGCACAGCGAGGTGGCCACGCGGTTGCCCGAACTCCAGCGCCACCGTCCGGTCGACGTCCTCGAAGCCACCCACTCCCTGATCCTCTGATGCCACCACCAGCCCCCTGAACCGAATACGCACGTTCTGTCCACTCTGGTCGACCCGCTTCCAGCCCTCGACCCATGAATGGGGTACCCGTGACCGGATCTGAGATCTTCCTCGCCAGCAAACGCGCGGCGATCACCTACGACGCCGACCCCGCCACCGGCGAACCTCGCGCCTGGCTGGCCCCTGGCGGCACCGGCAACGTCGTCGCCGAACAGGCCGGCGTCCTCAACATCACCTGGATAGCCAGCGCCGACTCCGAGGACGACCGCCGCGCCTCGGCGCGCGACCCCGACGGCGTGACCATGGAGCTGCACTCCGGCCGGAAGATCCTGGTCCGGCTCATCAGGCACGACCCCGCTGTCTTCCGCAACGTGCAGAACTTCATGACCGCCAACCTGATGTGGGCGGCCAACAACTACGGCTGGGACCGCTGGACCCAGCCGTCGTTCGGCTCCGAAACCCGCGAAGGCTGGGCGGACTTCGGCCGCTTCACGCAAGACTTCGCTGACGCGATCCTTCAGAGCTCGGCCCAGTCGCCGGACCCCGTCTACCTCGTCCACGACTACCAACTGGTCGGGGTCCCCACGCTGCTGCGCGAACAGCGGCCGGACGCGCCGATCCTGGTCTTCGTGCACATCCCGTGGCCGTCGGCCGACTACTGGAGGGTGCTGCCCAAGGAGATCCGCACCGGTATCCTCCACGGCATGTTAGCCGCCACCACGATCGGCTTCTTCGCCGACCGCTGGTGCCGCAACTTCCTGGAAAGCGTCGCCGATCTCCTGCCCGACGCCCGGATCGACCGCGAGGCGATGACCGTCGAGTGGCGCGGCCACCGCACCCGACTGCGCACCATGCCGCTCGGCTACAGCCCGCTCACCCTCGACGGCCGCAGCCCGCAACTGCCCGACGGGATCGAGGAGTGGGCGGACGGCCACCGGCTGGTGGTGCACAGCGGGCGCACCGACCCGATCAAGAACGCCGAACGCGCGGTGCGCGCCTTCGTCCTGGCCGCCCGGAACGGCGGACTTGAGGAGACCCGCATGCTGGTGCGGATGAATCCCAACCGACTGTACGTGCCGGCCAACGCCGACTACGTCCACCGGGTGGAGACCGCCGTCACGGAGGCCAACGCCGAGCTGGGCCCCGACACCGTGCGCATAAACAACGACAACGACGTGAACCACACCATCGCGTGCTTCCGCCGGGCCGACCTGCTCATCTTCAACTCGACCGTCGATGGCCAAAACCTCAGCACGTTCGAAGCGCCGCTGGTCAACGAACGCGACGCCGACGTCATCCTTTCGGAAACCTGCGGCGCAGCCGAGGTCCTGGGCGAGTACTGCCGCACCGTCAACCCCTTCGACATCGTCGAGCAGGCCGAGGCTATCTCCGCCGCGCTCACGGCCGGGCCGCAGCAGGCAGAGGACGCTGCCCGCCGCCGTCGCGACGCTGCCCGCCCCTGGACGCTCGAAGCGTGGGTGCAGGCCCAACTGGACGGACTCGCTGCCGACCACGCGGCCCGCACGACAACGGCTGGGCGCCTCGACGCTGCGACGGCCATCTCGGCACGAGCGGACCTCTGACCGCCATGACCACGGAGCGCGCTATGACAACGACAGAACGCCTCCCTGCGCCGCAGGAGGCGGCGCAGTTCCAACTCGGCGACATCACGCTGGTGCGCGGTGAGGGCATCCGCTCCTGGGATGCCGAGGGACGTGAATTCCTCGACTGCGTCTCCGGCACCTTCAACCTGCTGCTCGGGCATAACCACCCAGAGGTGATGGCCGCCGTACGGGAACAGACCGAGCGGCTCGTCTTCGCCAGCTCGTCCTTCCAGACCGAACCCACCAACCGGGTCATCCAAGAACTGGCCGCCATCAGCCCGCCCAATCTCACGCGGGTCAACCTGCGCAGCTCCAGTGGCTCCACCGCCAACGAAGGCGCCATCAAGATGGCCCAGCTTCATACCGGCCGCCGCGACGTCATCGTGCCCTTCCGCGCCCACCTTGGCCAGAGCCTTGCGACGGCGAGCCTCAACGGCACCACCAAAATGCGTGCGCCATTCCCATACCGCTACCCCGGCGGCCTTCACGTGCCGGACCCCTACTGTTTCCGCTGCTTCTACCGGCAGACTCCCGAGAGTTGCGGCATGCTCTGTGTCGACCGCATCGAGGACTTCATCACCTATGCCAGTTCCGGCAGCGTGGCCTGCGTAGTGATCGAGCCGATCAGCGGCGCCGGCGGCAACATCGTCCCACCCGACGGCTACCTCCAGGAGCTGCGCCGATTCTGCGACGAGCGCGAGATCGTGCTCATCTTCGATGAGATCCAGACCGGGCTGGGCCGCACCGGACGGATGTTCGCCGCCGACCACTTCGGTGTCCAGCCACACATGATGACCCTCGCCAAGGGGCTCACCGGCAGCGGCCTTCCGATGGCCGCCATCCTCACCGAGGAACGCATGGCCGACTGGGACCGTAGCCTGCACAGCTTTACCTACGGCAGCCACACCCTGTCCGCCGCGGCCGCCCTGGCCACCCTGGAAATCATCCAGCGACCTGGCTTCCTGGAGAACGTACGAGCCAGCGGCGACGTGCTCCTCGGCCGACTGCGAGACCTCCAGAAGGACAACCCCGTGATCGGCGACGTCCGAGGGGTCGGCCTGATGATCGGGGTGGAGCTGGTGGAGCCCGACGGCACCAAGGCCGCCGCCCGCGCCAACGCCTACCAGCAGTCGCTCCAAAACCACGGCGTCCTCACCCGTGTCTCCGAGCACGGTAGCGGCAGTACGATCGAACTTCGCCCGCCTCTCATTCTTACGCCTGCCGAGGCCCACACAGTCGCCGATCGGTTCGGCGAGGCACTGGAGGCCATCGCATGAGAGTGACCCTGGAGGAGGGCGAGCCCCGCCTGCGCCGTTCGCCACCGCCGTGCCCGCGCGAGGACCCCGGCGTACTCGTCAACATCGAACTGGCCGGGCTGTGCCGCTCCGACCTCAAAGAGGTGGCTGGTATCCGCCACGGTCCCAGCCAGTTCGGGCACGAACTCGTTGGCACCATCTGCGAGTCCACTGTCCCCGCACTCGCCGAAGGCACTCGCGTCGTCCTGGACCCGAACGTAGTGGTAAACCGGGGCACCGGGTTCGCCGACCACATGTGGGCGGCGGGTCCGGCTGAACTGCTGCGGCACGCCCTGCAACCGGTGCCGCACGGCCCGGCGGCCCGGCGCCTGGTCTTCGCCGAGCCGATCGCCTGCGCACAGCACTGTCTGGGCGCCATCAAGCGGCAGGTCGGCGGCCTGCAGGGCGCCCAAGTCGCGGTGGTCGGTGCCGGGACCGCCGGGCTTCTTATCGCGGCGCTCGCCGAACGAGCAGGCGCCCGAACGTCGGTCCACAACCGGAGCCGCGCCCGGATGGATGCGGCCCGCAAGGCCGACCTGCTCGACGTACCCTGGATGCTCTTCGGCGAACCGACCGGAGGCAGGGCGGACGTAGTGGTGATTGCCACCAGTTTCGTGCTGCCCGCCGTGCTGGACGAGGCGCTACGCCTGGTCGCGCCCGGTGGTTTGTTGCTGCTGTACGGTGGCACCGCGCCAGGTGACCGGCACCGGGGGCTGGAATGCGACCTGGACCAGGTGCGGCGCACCGGAACCATCGCCGCCTGCACCTGGCAGGGCCACTCGCTTCGGGTGGCCGGCAGCTACGGGACGGACCCGCAGGATTTCGCTGCCGCGATCGGCGACCTCACCGACGTCGTGGCACCTCTGCGCGCTGAAGCCCTGGTGGCCGCCGAAGTGGACCTGCCAGGGCTGCTCGGACTGCTGCGGACTCCGGACGCCCTGGGACCCGGCAAGATCGTTGTGCACCCCGAATCCTCCTGACGGGATACCCATGACGGCAGGTGCGCCCCCCTGGCAGCCCTCCTGCCGAGGCTGCTGTGCACCCGGGCACTGCCTGCCACCCGGGGACCACCGGCGAAGGTCTTTGCTGACGGCCGTTCGCTGATGCCTTCGGTGTGCAGGGCCCCGGTGTCGCCGCTCGCGGTGCTGTCGCTGGTTACGGTGCTGCGGTTCGCCGAGGATCTGACCGGTCGGCAGGTCGACGTTTTACAGGTCACGCAATCTGCCGCCACGGTCCAGAGGACCTCCATGCTGGACGGCCCACCGACGTGATCACTGGAGAGCGGAATGCGGGGAAACTCGCCGTTCCGTTCAGTTAGGGCCGCCGGAAAAGGGCCCGGGCCACGGGCACCTCGTCGGCGGCCTACTTCACTCGGTAGGGCGGCGTGGAGAAACGGGCTGGGAGGACTCCCAGTCCGCGCGCCCCGCGCCGACCCCCCACGACTCGCCCTGGCCGACGAGGCCGCCGAGTTCGTCGCGAAGCCATGAATCGACGGCACCCTGGCCGGCTACCAGCTCCTGCTCGACCTGCTGGCCGACCCTGGCGACCCGCATGCTCGCCTCCATCCCTCTCTCTGATGAAGAACGCGCCGCGGTGTCGGTGCAGTGTCCATGTCCCAGGTAACCGACATGGCCCAGCGCTGGGGGACCATGGTGATCCCATCCTCACGGAAGGTGGCGACCGGATGGACCGCGCCGTGCCACGTGAGGATGGGAGGATGGGGAGGAAGAGGACGGCTACTCGGCTATCGCGAGCAGCTTGCGGTGAACCGTGGTCGGCAGGAGGTCATCGCTTCGTATTCCTCAGGGCGAGCGGATGCCGCCGGCTCGGATTCTCGAGGGAGAGGGCGGCATCAACGATGCCGATGTGGGAGTAAGCCTGCGGGTAGTTCCCGATTTGCCGCTGCTGGTGCGAGTCCCACTCTTCGGCCAGCAGACCGACGTCGTTACGCAGGGCGAGCAGACGCTCGAACAGGTTACGCGCCTCGTCGGCACGGTTGATCATCGCCAGATCGTCGACCAGCCAGAACGCGCAGACGAGGAACGCCCCCTCATCCCCGATCAGACCGTCGCTGCCGGCGCTGTCCCCCTCGGTCGGGTAGCGGTGGAGAAACCCGTCAGGAGTGGAGAGCTCCCGCTGGATTGCCTCGATGGTGCCGATGACGCGCTCGTCGTCGGCCGGCAGGAAACCGAACTGGGGGATCAGCAGCAGAGCGGCGTCCAGCTCCCGGCTGCCGTAGGACTGAGTGAAGGTGTTGCGGTCGGGATCGTATCCGTTCTCGCACACCTCCTGGTGGATCGTGTCACGCAGGACCTTCCAGTGATCCACGAGGCCGTCCGCGTGGCCGTCTTCGATCAGCTTGATCGCGCAGTCGACCGCGACCCAGGCCATGACCTTGGAGTGCACGAAGTGCCGGTCAGGGCCGCGGACTTCCCAGATGCCCTTGTCGGGCTCGCGCCAGTTCGCTTCGACGAACTGGACGAGCTTGATCAGCAAGGTGTTGCTGGTCTCGTCGCGCTCGAGGCCGAGGTGCGCCGCCAGGAGTAAGGCCTCGATCACCTCGCCGTACACATCGAGCTGGCGCTGGTTGGCGGCGCCGTTGCCGATGCGTACCGGGGTCGAGTTCTCGTAGCCGACCAGCCAGGGCAGCGTGGTCTCGGGTATCTCCCGTTCTCCGGCGATTCCGTACATGATCTGGAGGTTCTCAGGGTCACCGGCGACCGCGCGCAGGAGCCAGTCCCGCCAGGCGCGGGCTTCGTCGACATAGCCCGCCCGCAGGAGGCACGACATGGTGATCGCGGCGTCCCTGAGCCAGACGTAGCGGTAATCCCAGTTGCGGCCGCCACCGATCTCCTCGGGCAGCGAGGTGGTCGCCGCGGCGACGATCCCTCCGGTCAACGGGTTCGTCAGGGCCTTCAGTGTGATCAGGGAGCGGATCACAGCGTCGCGGTAGGGGCCGCTGTAGGTGCACTGGGAGGCCCAGTCCGCCCAAAACTTCTCCGTGTCCTCCTGGATCTGGAAGACCTGATCGGTGTCGAGGCTGTCGGGCGGGACGGCGTACGAAGGCTGCCAGCTCAAGGTGAACGCCATGCGCTCGCCCTCGGCGAGCGTGACGCGGGAGTGGGTGGTGAGCGCTTCGCTGTGCGTCTCCGCTTCCGTGTCCAGCCACACCGCGTGGGGGCCTGCTACCGCGCGGATCCGGTCGTCATCGGTCCTGTGGGCCCAGGGCACGACCTTGCCGTAGTTGAACCGCAGGCGCAGGGTCGACGCGGCGGTGACGGTGCCGCGGACGGCTTCGACGACCCGGATCAGACGTGGAGCCCCACCCTCACGCGGCGGCATGAAGTCGGTGACGCGCAGGGTACCGGTCGGAGTGTCCCACTCTGTTTCCAGGAGCAGCGAGTCACCGCGGTAGGTGCGACGGTCGGCGGTTGGGCTCAGGCCGCTGGACTCGGCCGGGCCGATGTTCCAGGAGCCGTTGTTCTCGGTGCCGAGGAGCGCGGCGAAAACAGCCTGGGAGTCGAGCCTGGGCAGGCACAACCAGTCGATCGTCCCGTCGCGGCCGACCAACGCCGCTGTCTCCAAGTCGCCGATGAGTGCGTAATCCTCGATATGCCCAGCCATGAATGTCCGTTCTTCTGGGGGTGACCCAGCGTCGAGCCACCACGGTGTAGTAGTTCCTGATTCGGCCCCCGCGCGGCGGGGCAACCACAGATGTCGATCAGCGCGGCGTCGCCGGGCCACTGACCGGCTGCCGGGACAGCACCCGGCGCAGCCGGGAGTGTTGCTCGCAGTCCGAGGCGAGCACCGATCCGGAAAGGATCTCGGCATTGGCCAGTTGAGTCAACGCGATCTCGCTGACGGAGCTGAAGGTGTCCGGGTCCTTCAGTACGGCCTGCGCCTCCGCGCAGCCCGACACGGCCCAGATCCCGTGCTCGTCGAGGCGGACCGCCGGGCCCAGCGACCGCAGCACCGAGTGGGGTGCGGGTCGTCAAGGACCGGCGATGAGGCGGGCATGCATGGTGGTTCTCCTCTTCAGGCGGTCGTGGGGGGGGAGGTGACAGTCGATCAAGGAGATGGGCCTGGAGTTGCCAGCATCCGGGTCGTCCTGGGTGTCGATCTTCATCAGGGTATCCGAGTTCGGGAGCCTCGCAAGGGTGGTCGGCGCTGTTTAGGGGGTGCCCTGGTCGAAGGCATTGACCGCGACGAGGAACGGAAATTGGGCGGCGCTCGAAGGTCGATGCTGGCGAAGCAGGCAGCGGGGTCGTGGGTATTGATGGTGATATTTGAACCTGGCTCTGTCCGAAGTTCCCTGAGGGTCATGGCTGGGTGAGGATGCGGGTCCGGAGGAGTTCGAATGAGGCCCGGCCGTACATAGCTCGCTTGAGCGTTTTAACCTGATTCACGTGTCCTTCGATGGCTCCGGAACTCCGGGGGAGGGTGAGGCCGGCGGTGGCGGCGCCGAGGTCCGGGCGGAGGAAGCCGGCGAATCCGCTCATCGGCTTGGGCACGTCCTGCTCGGCCTGGCGGAGATCCGCTGTTGGAGAAGGTGTCCGCGCTGGTGACGCACGAGATCGGCGAAGGCGCGGGCGACGTCGCAGGCCCGGGTGATGTCGGGGCAGGCGAGCCGGACCGCCATCAGTGTCGCCATGACAATGGCGCTGATCGCGCCGCGTGCCATGGGCTCCCACATGAACCAGAAACGATCCTGACCCGGGGTACCGAACACGTACACGGTGAGATCGTCGTCCAGCGTGCCCGCGTCATGTCACCACTGGACTCGGCCGGTCCGACGGTCCAGTATGTTGATGGAGGGCTGGAGCGCGCCCTGCTCAACAAGCCCACCACATCCGCCAATTGGCCTCCGACCTGCGGCGGGAGTGCTCGGTCCTCGGCATCCTGCAAAGGGTCCTCGGACAAGGGACGCTGGCTGCCCCCGGCCGGTGATGCACCATGGCTTCTCACTCCGTCAGGTCACCGTGTACGCCCAGCGACACCCGCCGGGTGGTCGGCTCATAGGACCCGGTCCGGCCACTGTCGGTCAGGGACGAGATGAGCGATTGGTCGTCGGACAATGTGGGTGATTGCGTGTTCGGTAACGACCTCACACGGTTCAGCGAGGCGATATCCGCGACCAGTTCCGGCACACTATCCACCAGACGCTCGCAGCGATGGCACGACATCGAGGTGGGGGCTGAGAAGCCCGGCGCGGAGGAACGGCTCGAGCAGACGGTCACCGAACTCGACGAGACCGTTCGGCACATCGCCGGACGCCGCGAGAACGGTACCGTGAGCGACCACGGCCTGATCGACCGGCAACTCGCCCCCGCAGGAAAACAGCCCAGGGGCGGCCCGAACCGGGAGGTGTCCGTGCGCAGTTCCACCAGGATGCGCTCCCCTCTCGTCCCGCACGAGCAACCGCACTCCTCCCCGAGGTACCTCGTTGCGCGGATTCGGATCATCGTCACCCGGAGACCCTCCTCGGTGAAGGACCAACCGGCTACGGCTTCCGACACGTCGAAGTTGACGTACTCCGGCACCGCCCGGGGATCGCACTCCGTAGCGGTCGGGGGCGAGTTCCCGCGCCATCAGGGCATGCGGCAACTCCTGGTGTCGGAGGGTGCCGAGGAGTGTTCCAGTCCACGCCGTACGAGTTCGGTCAAGGGCGGCGCGCCGCTCAGGTCGGTACGCAGGACGTACGGCGTAGCGAAGTGGCCGACCGAGTGCAGTAGGTCACTGCGGTGGCGGTTGCTGATCGAGCCCATGATTACCACGTCGCCGGCCTGGTCCGGGCGCCTGCCGAGGGCCAGACGGCGTCGGCGAACGACGTCCTTCAAGACAGCAGCGAACACGGCCGTCAGGGGGGCGCGTTGCCATCGCGCGGCCTGTCGCAGCCGGGTGCCATCCAACGATTCGATTACGGCCCGGCGCACCAGGAGCTGACGGCCCGACATGGGCCGTTCTGCGTCGGCCGCATCGGACTCCCGCAGGTGGGAAAGGCGAATCGCGCCGACTCCGCCGAGCTTGAGGAGCACCGTATGCACGCGATCGAAGCTCTGGAGGACATGCTTCAGCAGAACTGACGCTCTGCGACGCCGTCCGCAGCCAGGCAGATTCGCACGGGCTGTCGCCCTGCGTTCCGCCCTTGATCTCCTCGTTGAGGGCCTGGTAGCGGCACGGGCCCGGCATCTGGGCCACGATCGCCAGACGATCCGGGACTACCTGAACGGGAAGACGGTGCCAGGCGAGCGTTGCCAGGCGCCGGATGCGTTCGTACCGTTCCTGGACTATTGCAGGCAGCGGATGGCCGATGGCCCTCACCTGTGGGCGACCACGCTGTTCGACGAGGTGCGCGAGCTCGGCTATCAGGGCGGCTACTCGACGTTCACCCGGGCTCTTCATCGGTTTGAGGTGCGGCCGCACTGCGAGCCGTGCCACGGCGCCAAGGGCCGCGACGTCGCGGTCATCAACTGGTAAAGAGTTGGGTCTTGACAGGCACATGTTTTAACTGGTGCCCTTGCTTTCAACATCGCTCACGGCTGTAATGCGAAGCTGGAGGGCAGAAGTGGACGACATCGACGCCGCGTTATGCAGCGATGAGATCAATCTGCACTACCAGACGATCGATCTGAACGTCATGAAGCTGGCTCTGAATAGCAACATTCCGAACCATCCAGCTGGCGACTACTTCATACGCTCGCAACCGTCCGGGTCGGTCGATTACCGGGTGGACTGCATAGAGGTCGACTCCGCCAACATTCCTCCTGAGGAACTGAACGCCCTGTCGGACAGGACCTACCACGGGACGCAATTCCGAACCGGCTATGGCCTGTTCGGCCGTCGACTGGAGAAAGTGGTCTTGCCGTTCGCGGTCAAGCATCTGCTCACAGTGCACAGCGCCGAGACCGATGCTGTCCATCTCAAGGCCGCTGGCTTCGTCGACCACACCGGCGGCACCGGCAAGAGCGTCTTTCTCGCCCAGGCTTGCCGCTCCGGTATCTCGAACGCTTCGCCGCCGCCTGCCATCTCGAACGCTTCGCCGCCGCCTGCCAGCGCATGCAGACCGCGCTGCGGGACCTGGCGGCACACAGCCGTCTCTTCGTGATCGACACCGGAATGGTCCTTCCGCGTGGACGTGACGCCGTGCTGGCGGCACTGACTTCGTGAATGACACCAACCTGTCAACGCTCGGTACATCCCCTCGCTAAGGAAGACATGCACAGGTCCTTCTCCTACATCAAGCCCTACGACGTCCGCGGTCTGGTTCCCGACGAACTGGATGAAGAGGACGTCCGCCGGATCGGCGCCGCCTTCGTCCATCTCCTAGATACACAAAAGGTCCTACTCGGCCGGGACATGCGTGTGTCATCGCCGCGGCTGGCCGATGCTTTCAGCGCGGGAGTCCGCGAGCAGGGGGCCGAGGTGGTGGACCTCGGCCTGGTCTCGGTCGACATGGTCTACTACGCGTCCGGCGCCATGGCGTTGCCCGGCGCGATGATCACTGCCAGTCACAATCCCGGAGAATACAACGGCATCAAGTTCTGCCGTGCGCTGGCCGCCCCGTTCGGGGCGCACAGTGGCCTGGACGCACTGCGCGAAACCCTGCTCCGGGGCGTTCCGGATGGGCGGCAGGAGCCCGGCACGACGAGCCGGCTGGACGTCACCACCGACTTCGGCGACTGCGTGCGACGGCTCGTTCCCTTGTCCACTGGCCGTCCGCTCCGGGTGGTAATGGACGCGGGCAACGGCGTGGGCGGTCTGGCCGCCACAGCCGTCCTGGACGACAGACTCCGCCGCGACGCCGGAATCACAGTGGATCCGCTCTGCTTCGAGCCCGACGGCGGTTTCCCGAACCATCCGGCCAACCCCCTCGAACCGGAGAACCTCACGGACCTGCGACAGCGGGTGGTCGAGACCGGTGCGGACCTGGGCGTAGCTTTCGACGGAGACGCCGACCGCTGTTTCGTGGTCGACGAGCGGGGCGAACCCGTGACCGCCTCGACGCTCATGGCCTGGCTCGGGTCGCTGCGGCTCGACAAACACCCCGGCGCCGTGGTGGCGGTCAACGCCATCGCATCCCGCTCGGTCCGCGATGCCGTCGAGGAGAAAGGCGGCAGCCTGGTGCGGGGCCGGGCCGGCCACTCTTTCATGAAGGAGTTGATGAGCACCCACGATGCGGTGTTCGGCGGCGAGCACGCCGGCCATTACTACTTCAGGGAGTTCTGGAACGCCGACTCCGGCATCCTCGCCGCACTGCACGTGCTCGCGGGCTTGCGTGCTCAGGACCGCCCGCTGTCCGCGGTGCTCGAACCCTTCGTTCGCTACCGCCCCTCGGGTGAGCTCAGCATCAAGGTCCAGTCCGGGGAGCAGGTCGTGCGGCGGGTTCGCGAGCACTATCACGACCGGCCCTGCGACTGGGTGGACGGGCTAAGCCTCTACTTCGAGGACGAGTCCTGGTTCAGCCTGCGCGTCGCCAACACCGAGCCGGTCGTCAGGCTCAACGTGGAGTCCCGGACCGAAGCGAGAACGCGTCAACTGCGCGACGAAATCCTCCGTCTGATCGAACACCAACACAGTAGGCCCGGATCGTCATCACGCGAAAACTGACCATCGACTCGGCCGTACCCCTCTCACTCGATCCGCACATCGCCGCCCACAGCCAGCTCCGCCTCGCCCGGCCCCTCGTCGAGGACCTCCGTCGCCCCTGGGAACGGCCCGCGGAACCCCGCCGCCTCACCCCCGCACGCGTCCGCCGGGGGTTTCGCAACGTCCGGGCGACAGCAGCCCGCCCGGCAAGCGGCCCTTGCCGACCGAAGCTTCCCCTTGGATCGTGGGCACCTGGCCCTCACGGACTCCGGTCGGGGGCGCGCCGCATCCCCGGCCGGACCGGCTCCAGTGTCACTGCACGGTGCGCAGGACCCGCATGCTCTGTTCCTGAATGGCTCGTCTGACCGGCAGGACACAGGCGGCCACCGCGGCTGCCAGACAGGTACCGACCAGGAGCGTGAGCGCGGCCCAGGAGGGAGGAACGGCGAGACCCGAGCCCACACCGCTGTGGCGGGCTTGCAGATCGATGAGCCATCGGGAGGCCCAGGCCCCCAGAGCCGCGCCGGTGACGGCCGCGGCCGAAGCGAGGATACCGATGCTCGTCACCATCGTCGCGACCGACTGCCGGGGTGAGAGACCGATGGACCGGTAGGCACGGAAGTCGGCGGCGTGGTTGCGGATTCCCGCCGCGATCTCCGTCGACAGTTCGGCCAGCGTGATCAGCGCCAGGACGGCGACGAGTCCGGCGATGACCCCGCGCATCGGGGTGAATTGCTCAGCCGGGGCGGCGCTGTCCCTCACCTCCAGGGTGCCGTGCGAGGCGTGCGTCAGGGCTTGGCGCACGGCGTCGGAACGTGCGCCGGGGCGCAGCACCGGGGCGTAGTAGGAGGGCCGGACCGAGGCGTCCTGCACCCGAAGGGTGTCGTAGGAGGTCGACAGGACCCGGCCGCCGTCCTCCATCTCGATGCTGCGGCCGACGATGTGGAGGACGTGCGGAGTGCCGCCGACGGTGACCCGCACCCAGCTCCCCACCGTCACGTGGAGGGCATCGAGCAGCCCTTGCCCCGCCACCGCCTCGGCAGGGCCCGAGGGCGCACGTCCTTCTGCCACGGCGAAGGGATAGGGGCGGGCAGCGGTGCCCATACCGCGGAGGGTGACTGTTTCCGTCTGGCCGGGGGCCAGGGCGGCGAGTTCGATGCCGGGTTCGACGGCGGCGATCCCCGGCTGGCGGGACAGCAGCTCGCGGATCCGGTCGTCCGGCAGCCCGCTGGGCCGGATGGTGAGCTGTCCGGCGAGGCCCACCTGGGCGGGGTGGTGCTGGATTCGGTCCAGCGTGGCCCAAGCGCCCAGCGCCACCGCGATCATCATGAGCGGCAGAGCGAGGCGGACCACCGCCACGGCCGAGCGCCATGGCCGGTGCAGAACCCCGCGGCAGCCGAGTACGAGGGCGGGCGGCACGCGCCGCCGCAGCACCGCTCGGGCCGCCCCGGACATCCGCCGTCGCCCGGGGGCGGCTATGCGGGCAGCGGGTATCGCGGGGACCCTTCCGGCACGCCACGCGGCAAGCACCGTCGCCACGGCGATCGCCAACACGGTGGTGACGGCTGTGCCGGGCAGTGCCCAGGTATGCTCGGGCAACCCCTGCCACAGCGTCATGGCCGCGCTGAGCTGGCCGGGGCTCCTGGTGGCAAGGGTCTCGGTCGCGGTGGCTCCCAGCACGACCCCGGCCGTGGCGAGCGCGGCATGCTGGATCAGGAACATCTGGACGATCTGCCCGGGCGTGAAGCCCACCGCCTTGAGGACGGAGATGTCCCGGCCATAGGCCTGCACACGGGAGCTGACGCCGCCGGTGACGGCGATCGCCGCGGCGAGCAGGGCTCCTACCCCGAACAGCCCGAGCAGCAGCCCGAGCAGCTGGTTGTCGCCCTCCGCGTCCGCACGGGCCTCCTGCCACGTCGCCACGCTCACGACCTGGTCGGAACCGACGGCCGTGACAGCCCGCTGGACCATGAAGGCGGTGTCGGCCGGGTCGGACAACCGCAGCCCCACGGTCTGTCCGGTGGGTAACGACGCCCCGGCCGATGACCGCACCACGGACGGCGAGGCCCATGAGATGCCCGGGCCGGAGTCGGGGGCGTAGCGCGTCTCCGCCGTCTGTGCCACGCCCACGACCCGCACCCGCTGTTCCGCTCCTCCCGCGCCGATGCTCAGGGTGTCGCCGGGCTGCGCCCACAGCGCGGTCGCCATGGACTTCTCCAGTACGATCTCGCCGGGCCCGACCCGCCAGTGCCCGGCGGCCAGTCGCGGCCGGCCGACCTGCGGCGGGGTAGAACCTGTGGCGCGGATGTCGGCTGCCGCCTTGTCGGCGCCGTGCCGCAGGGTGACCTTCTCCGTGAGGTACGGACCGGAGAGCGCGCTCACTCCGTCCAGCTTCCGCAAGGCGCCGACATCGGCGGCCGCGGTGGTGCGCAGCCACACATGTGCGCCCTGCGTGGAGGTGAACAACCGCTGCCAGGGGTTGGCGGCGTAGACCAGCAGGGCTGCCGACAGCAGCAGGGCCGCGGTGATCCCGGCCGTTGCCAGCACGATGGACAGCGCCTGGCCCCGGTGGGTGCGCAGATCGGCGAAGGCCCAACGAGCGGTGGCACGCACAGGCGTCAGCCTCGCAGCCGTACGATGTCGGCCGCGGAGCTGCGCCCGCACTCCGATCCGTCGGGGGTGACGTCATCGGCGATCTCACCGTCGAAGACACTGATCACGCGGTCCGCGGAACTGGCCACCCTGGCGTCGTGCGTGACCAGCAGGATGGTCTGGCCCCGGCGGTGGCATCGGGTCAGCAGTCTCATGACCTCCCGGGTGGCCTTGCTGTCCAGGCTGCCGGTGGGCTCGTCGGCCAGCAGCAGGGCCGGCTGGTTGACGAGGGCACGGGCCAAGGCGACACGCTGCTGCTCGCCGCCTGACAGATCCCCAGGTGTGTTGTCGGCCTTGCCTTCCAGGCGCAGCTCGGCCAGTAATTCCTCACGGGCGGCACGGACTTCGCGCGGTGCGCGGCGCGCCAGCAGGCCGGGCAGCTCGATGTTGTCCGCGACGGTGAGGGTGGAGACGAGGTTGAAGTACTGGAAGACGATGCCCATGCTCCGACGCCGGATCATGGCCCAGCGGGCCTCGCTCAGCCCTTCGACGCGACGCCCGTCGAGCCATATGCGGCCGCGGTCCGGACGCTCCAGACCTCCGATCAGATGGAGCAGGGTGGACTTGCCCGCTCCTGACGGGCCGGTGACCGCCACGAACTCCCCGTGCCGGACGTTCAGGTCCACGCCCCGCACGGCGGCCACCTCACCGGCGTCGGCGCGGTACGTCTTGGCCAGGCCCTCGACGCGCAGCACGTGCGACTCCCGGTCGGGGGTGCGGTCGCCCTGCGTCATTCGAGATCCTCCTGGCATCGCTCAAGCCAATCGAGGTCGGCCTGAAGATGCAGTATCGCTCCCTCGATGAGCAATTGGGAGATCAGATTTCCCTGGTCCTCCTCGGCGGCCAGGCGTGACATGGCCCGCATGAGGTTGAGGTAGTGGCGGCGCTGCTTGTTGATCAGGGAGATCTGGTCGGCCATACGGGTCTGGGGCGCGAGCGCGAGTTTCATGAAGAACTCGTCGCGCACCCGCGGCTCGTGGGACAGGTCCTCGAACCAGGCGGCGACCGCTTCACGTCCGGAGTCGGTGAGTTCGTAGGTGCGCTTGTTCGGCCGGTCGGACTGTGTCACGTCCTCGCCCCGGATCAGGCCCGTTTTCTCCAGTCTCCCCAAGGTGACGTAGATCTGGCCGATGTTCGGTTGCGGATAGGCTGCCCCGAAGAGCCTTTCAAGGGCCTGCTTGAGCTCATAGCCGTGAGCCGGTCCGTTGGCGAGCAGTGCCATGAGAGGGAGGCGCACGTGGTCTTGCCTCCTCCCGGCTACCGCCTGTCAGTTGTCCGCCCCGGTCAGTGGTCCCAGAGGCTCGGTGGTGGGTGCTGCGGCAGCCGGCTCAGCAGTCCACGGTCCGGCAGGCGGGACGCCCGGCCGCATGCTCTAGTATCACGCATGAGCAGCGGGTATACGTAACAGATCGGGGCCGACGCAGGCGTCGTGCTTTGCGATGTGCTGCTGGAGGTTCGTATGCGCTGGACTCGGGCCGCAGGCCGGGGGCTGCTCCTGCTCACCCTGTTACTGGCCGGGAACGCCGGCGCGAACGGGCGGTCCGAGGGCACGCGATCCGAGCGGGAGGGCCGAGGGCCGGTCACGTTGGCCACGGGGAGGGACCTCACCGGCTACCTCCAGCCGGTGCTGGACGCCTGGAACCGCACGCATCCCGCGGAGCGGGCCACCCTGGTGGAACTGCCCGAGGCCGCCGACGAGGTCCACGCGCAGATGGTGGAGAGCCTGCACTCGGGCAGCGACCGCTTCGACGTGCTCAATATCGACGTCGCCTGGACCTCCGAGTTCGCCGGAGAGGGCTGGATAGCCCCGGTAGACGGCCGCAGGCTGCCGCTGCGCCAATTGCTGCCGTCGGTGGTGGACACCGCCACGTTCCACGGGCGGCTGTACGCCGCGCCGTTCGTGACCAACGCCGGTCTGCTCTATTACCGCAAGGACATCCTGGACCGGGAGGGCCTGAAGCCTCCGCGGACCTGGGCGGAACTGGAGAGCGACGCCGAACGGCTGGCGCCGAAATACCACATCGGCGGGTATGCGGGACAGTTCCTGCCGTACGAGGGCCTGACGGCCAATGTGGTCGAGGCCGTGCAATCGGCGGGCGGCAGCGTCCTGGCGTCGGAGGGAGCCCGGGTCACGGTGGACAGCCCCGCGGCCCGCGAGGCACTGGGCTTCCTGGCGCGGGGGGTCCGCCGCGGCTGGATCCCCCGGGAGGCGCTGACCTTCAAGGAGGAGGAATCCCGCCGCGCGTTCGAGAACGGCGAATTGCTGTTCCTGCGCAACTGGCCCTACATGTACGGGCTGATGTCGACGCCCGGCTCCAAGGTGGCCCACCGCTTCGGGGCCGTGCCGCTGCCGGGGCCGCACGGCGCGGGCGTCAGCGTTCTCGGCGGGTCGGACCTGGCCGTCAACACTCACTCGCGGCATCCGCGGACCGCCGCCGATCTGCTGGCGTACATGACGAGTGAACGCGTCCAGAGACAGGTCCTCACCAAGGGGGCGCTGCCCCCTGTCCGGGCGGAGCTCTACCGCGACCCCGCTCTGATCCGCCGCTATCCCTACCTCCCCGTTCTGGAGGAGAGCGTGCGCACGGCCAGGCCCCGCCCGAAGAGCGAAAGCTACGAGCAGGTGAGTCTGGCGATCGCGGCGGTGAGCCAGAACGCGTTGACCCTTCATCAGCCGCCGGAGGCCGCCATCGCCCGGCTCCGGCGTGAGCTGACGCTGATCGTGCGGAGCCAGTGAGTCACCTACCTACACGTTAGGTAGGTGCCATGTCTTTCACGGCCTGACCATTTTCTCTTTTCGGGCACACCTCCACTTTGTCAACGAACTTTCCGTCTGACCTCTGTTGACACCGCCGCGACATCGCTACTTAACATGTATGCATAACGCGTGTTGAGATGCACGGCTACTCACGTGCCTGAACTGCAGGACGGTGACGGGTGCTTACAGTCCCTTGTGAAGATGGTTCCCAGAACCGCTCTGCCACCAGCGGTACGCTCGGCCGGGAACGGCCGTGGTGGCGCGAGGACGGCGAACTGCCCCCGAACAACTGGCGCGTGATGTCAGGCGGCCCCGCCTGGTCGCGGCTGACCGAGCCCGACGGTCGGCCAGGCCAGTGGTACCTGCACCTTTTCACGCCCCAGCAGCCGGATCTGAACTGGGGCAACCCCCAGGTCAGCGACTTCTTCGACAAGGTGCTGCGTTTCTGGCTCGACCGCGGCGTGGACGGCTTCCGCATCGACGTGGCGGCCGGTCTGTTCAAGCACCCCGACCTGCCCGACTCCCCCGACCCGTACGCCGACGAGCGGACCCGGGACTCGGCCAACCCCCTGGCCTGGAACCAGCCCGAGGTACACGACGTATGGCGTCGATGGCGCGCGATCTGCGAGGAGTGCACCTCCGTCGACAGCCGCGAACGGCTGCTGGTCGGCCGCGGTGCGCACCGCGGCCGACCAGGCGCTCTCTGTCCGGCCCGACGAACCGCATCAGGTGCGCACCGTCACCCGCTACGCCGGCGACACCGAGGGCTTCGGGGCGAACCGGGCGCGCGCCGCCGCGCTGCTGATGCTGGCCCTGCCCGGTGCCGCCTATATCTACCAGGGCGAGGAACTCGGTCTGCCGGAGGTGCTCGACCTCCCGGACGACGCGCTGACCGACCCGATCCTCCGGCGGACCGGCAGCCGCCGATACGTCCGCGACGGCTGCCGGGTTCCGCTGCCCTGGTCGGGGCATGCCTCACCGTTCGGTTTCACCGCCGGCTCCGCCGCCCGTTCGTGGCTGCCGCAGCCCGCCTGGTTCGCCGAGCACACCACCGACCGGGCCCTGTCGGACACCGGATCCTTCTGGCACCTGTACCGCGAGGCTCTCAGCCTGCGCAACCGCCTGCCGCAGCTGGGCGAGAGCGCCCTGCGGTGGCTCGACCCCCCCCTGGCCTTCGTACGCGGCAACGGCCTGGTGGCCGCCGTCAACTTCGGCGACGCCCCGGTGCCCGCGCCCGTCGCCGGACAGCCATTGCTGGGCAGCGCGCTCTGCCCGCCAGGGATTCTGCCCGGTAACACGGCCGCCTGGTGGATGAGCGACCTCACCGCGGAGTGACCTCGGTGCCCCTTTGCCTCCCATCGCGCCGCTGCCACGGCCGGCACCTGCGCACCCGACGAAAGGCACAACTTGATGAAGCGTAAACCGCCCTGGTCCGGCACGGCGGCCACTGCCATGGCCTGCGGACTGTCCCTGACGCTGGCTGCCTGCGGCGGAGGACTGTCGTCGTCCTCGGGCGGCGAGCTCGATGGCCAGACCGTGACGGTCGCGGCGGTGTGGACGGGCGCGGAGCAGGAGAACTTCACGAAGGTTCTCGACGCCTTCTCCGAAGAGACCGGCGCCAAAACCCGGTTCATCTCCACCGGTGACAACGTTTCCACCCTCGTCGGCAGCAAGATCGAGGGCGGTGACGCGCCGGACGTCGTCATGGTGCCTCAAGTCGGCGTGCTGCAGCAGTTCGCGCGCAAGGGGTGGCTGCGCCCGCTGTCCCCCAGGGTCCGCGGCGCCGCCAACAAGAACTACGCCGACGTCTGGCGGAAGTACGGCACCGTCGACGGTACCTTCTACGGCCTGTACTTCAAGGCGTCCCACAAGTCGACGGTGTGGTACAGCCCCAAGGCCTTCACCGACGCGGGAGTCAAACCGCCCAAGACGTACGAGAGAATGCACACCACTGCCGGGATCCTCGATGATTCCGGGCTTCCGGCCTTCTCCGTGGCCGGCGAGGCAGGCTGGCCGCTCACCGACTGGTTCGAGAACGTCTACCTCTCCCAGGCCGGACCGGGCAACTACGACAAGCTGGCCCGGCACGAGATTCCCTGGACCCACCCCACCGTGGTGAACGCCCTGGACACCCTCGCCGAGCTGTTCGGCGCGAACCGTCTGATCGCCGGCGGCCGGCAGGGCGCCCTGCACACCGACTTCCCCACCTCGGTGCAACAGGTCTTCGCCGATCCGCCCAAGTCCGCCATGACCTACGAAGGCGACTTCGTCAGCGGCATCATCAGCGATCAGACCGGCAAGACGGTCGGCGAGGACGCGGACTTCTTCCCCTTCCCGCCGGTGGACGACGGCCCGGCCCCCGTGGTGGCCGGTGGCGACGCGGCCACAGTCATCAAGGCGGGCAAGAACCCCAAGGCGGCCATGAAGCTCGTCGAATTCCTCGCAAGCCCCAAGGCGGCGGCCATCTGGGCGAAGGAAGGCGGATTCATCTCGCCCAACGCGAAGCTCAACCCGGCCGAATACGACGACCCCACGCTCCGCAAGGCGGCGAAGTCCCTCGTCGCCGCCGGCAACACCGCCCGGCTCGACATGTCGGACCAGACGCCCGCCGCCTTCGGCGGCACCCAGGGAACCGGCGAGTGGAAGATCCTCCAGGACTTCCTGAGGGATCCCTCGGACCCGAAGCGCACGGCCCGGACACTCGAGTCCGCCGCGGCCAAGGCCTACCGGAACTGAGGCGGCCCACCATGTCCGTTCTCACCCGTACCGTGCAGCCCGCGGAGACCGGCGGCGGCGCCGCCTCCGCCCGGCGCCGTTCCCGTCGCAGGCGGATCACCGCCCTGCTCTTCGCGCTCCCGGCACTCGCCCTGCTCGGAGCCCTCGTCGGCTACCCCATCCTCTACTCGTTCTTCCGCAGCTTCTTCGACGCCGACGGCAGCCAGTTCGTCGGTCTCGGCAACTACCGGGAGATGTTCAGCGATCCGAGCACCATCAAAGCCATCCGCAACACCGCGGTGTGGGTGGTGGTGGCCCCCGTCCTGCTCACCGGCCTCGGCCTGATGCTGGCGGTACTCACCGAGAAGATCCGCTGGGGCACCGCCTTCAAGGTACTGATCTTCATGCCGATGGCGGTCTCCTTCCTCGCGGCCGGCATCACCTTCCGCCTGGTGTACGACGAGGACTCGCACCGCGGCGTCCTCAACGCCATGACGGTCGCGGCCCACGACGCCTTCACCGACCCCTCCCCCTACCCCGGGGCCCACCCGCGCGGATCGGACATCCTGCACAAGGAGGACGGTGGCTACCGCACGGCCGGCGAGGCCCGTCCGGGCACGAATCTGACCCTCGGTCTGGTCGGCATCCCCCCGGCCTCGCTTCCGGACAAGGCCCGGCACGCCTGGGTTCCGGCCGAATCCACGGCCCCCGGCCACACCGTGCAGGGCACGGTCTACCTCGACTTCTCGCTCGGCGGCGGCGGCGTACCCGACAAGGTCGACGCCAAGGAGCGCGGACTGCCGGACACCACCGTGCAGCTCACCCGCGAAGGCAAGGTCGTCGCCACCACGACGGCCGGCTCCGACGGCCGCTTCCGCTTCAACGGCTTGGACTCCGGGCAGTACCGCGTGCAGCTGCCCGCCGAGAACTTCGCGGAGCCCTACGACGGCATCTCCTGGCTCGGGCCGACGCTGATCACCCCGGCGATCATCGGCGCCTACCTGTGGATCTGGACCGGCTTCTCCATGGTGCTGATCGGCGCCGGGCTCGCCGCCATGCCGCGGGACGTCCTGGAGGCGGCCCGGATGGACGGTGCGAGCGAGTGGCAGACCTTCCGCAGAATCACGGTGCCGCTGCTGGCTCCCGTGCTCGGCGTCGTCTTCGTGACCATGGTGATCAACGTCCTGAAGATCTTCGACCTCGTCTACATCATCGCTCCCGGGCCGGTGCAGCAGGAAGCGAACGTGCTGTCTCTCCAGATGTGGCTGGTCTCCTTCGGCGGAGGCAACAACCAGGGCCTCGGCAGCGCCCTCGGGGTCGTGCTGCTGCTGCTCGTCATCCCCGCGATGATCCTCAACATCCGACGTTTCCGCAGGAGCCGGTCATGACCGTCCACGACATCGCCGAATCCTCCCCGGCGAGCACCGCGCCGACGCTCCCCCAGGCCGGCAAGGGAGGTGGCCCGCCGCGGCCCGGCCTGCTCCGGCGCCTGGCCGGCCGGCTGCGCGGCGGTGTGGTCCAGGGCCTGCTGGTCGTGGTCGCGCTGATATGGATCACTCCGACCTTCGGACTGTTCATCTCCTCGCTGCGCCCGTCCCAGGACAACGCCTCCTCCGGCTGGTGGAACGCGCTCACCCGCCCGGCCACGCTGAACTTCGAGAACTACACGCAGATCCTGTCCGACAGCAGCATCACCGGGGCGTTCTGGAACACGGTCCTCATCGCCGTCCCCGCCACCGCCGCGGTCGTCATCCTGGCCGCACTGGCGGGGTACGCCTTCGCCTGGCTGGACTTCCCCGGCCGCGACGCCATCTTCCTCGTGGTCGTGGCCATGCTGGTCGTCCCCGTTCAGATCGGTCTGCTGCCGGTGGCCCGGCTCTTCGGCGCCCTCGGCCTGTTCGGGACGATCCCCGGGGTCGTGCTGTTTCACGTCGCGTACGGGCTGCCCTTCGCCGTCTTCCTGCTGCGGAACTACTTCGCGGACATTCCCCAGGAAATGCTGGAGGCGGCACGCATGGACGGCGGCAGCGAATGGCTGATCTTCCGTCGGTTGATCCTGCCCGTGGGGCGCCCGGCCATTGCCAGCCTCGCCATCTTCCAATTCCTCTGGGTCTGGAACGACATGCTCGTCGCATTGATCTTCGCCGACAGCGGGTCGCAGCCACTCACCGTCGCCCTGCAATCGGAGATGCGGCAATTCGGCTCCAATATCGACGTCCTGGCGCCCGGCGCATTTCTCTCTCTCATCGTGCCACTCGGCGTCTTCTTCGCTTTTCAGCGGCACTTCGTCCAAGGTGTGATGTCCGGCTCCGTGAAATGAGGCGTGCGCGCGCCGACCGGAATTCGGCGGTCTCGGTGCGACGACCGGACGAGGCCGGCACCCGAACCGAAGGGGGAGATGGGGATCATCGTCGGCGGCGGTGTCGCCGAGAGCGGCCCGCTGCTCTTCGAACCCATCACAGCGGGCATCCGCCGCGAGTTCGCGGGCCTGGCGTTCCTGCGCCGCGTGACGGTGCGCCCCGCGGCGCTGGGCGAGAACACCGGGCGAACAGCGGGGCGGCCGCCCCGCTGTTCGCCCGGAACGCTATGCCACCACCGTCGACAGCGGCACGCACGCGCCTCCGGCCCACCCGGCGCCGGACGGCCGGCACGATGCGAGGCTTGACATCCGCCGCACGTCCCATAGGCGTGCGCCGTTCCCCCACACAGAAACGAGTTGCCAGCGTGACCGAATCCTCACCTTCCGAGGGAGTTTCTGTTTCCGGAGCCAGGGGCACCCCGGACCGGAACCCGGGCCCCGCCCGTACGACTCCGGTACTGCGCAGGGCCAGGACCGCGGTCTTCCTCCTCTTTTTCGCCAACGCGCTCGCCTACGCCAACGTCGTCCCCCGGCTGCCGGAGATCCGGGACGACATCGGACTGTCCAACACCGCCCTGGGGACGGCCATCGCCGCGATGCCCGTCGGCGCGTTGGTCGCCGGGCTGAGCGCCGGCGTGCTGGGGGCCCGGATCGGCAGCGGCCGCCTGGCCACCCTGTGCACGTTCGGCTTCGCACTGGCGCTCCCCCTGATCAGTCTTGCCTCCGCCTGGTGGATGCTGGCCGGCTGCCTGTTCCTGATGGGTGTGCTCGACGCGTTGATGGATGTCGCCATGAACGCCCACGGTCTGCGGGTCCAGCACGGCTACGGGCGTTCCATCCTCAGCAGCTTTCACGCGTTGTGGAGCATTGGGGCGGTCGTCGGCGGCCTGATCTCGACCACGCTGGCCGGTACCGGCCTGGCCCTGGGCTGGCATCTGCTCGCGATGGGCGTGCTGCTGGCGGTCCTGAGCGTGGTCGTCTGGCCGATGCTGCTGCCCGGGCCGGATGAGGAGAGCGGACCCCGGGAGGCGGACACGGCGGGGGACGGCGGCCCCGCTGTCCCGGCCGGCCGTGCGGCGATGGCGGCGTTGCCCGTGGTGACCATGCTGGGGCTCCTGCTGGTCATGTCCTCCGTGGTGGAGGACACCCCGGCATCCTGGGGGTCGGCCCTGCTCCAGGACGACTACCGGGCATCGGCCGTGATGGCCGGCATGGCCTACGTGGTCTTCCAGACGATGATGACCATCGGGCGTCTCCTCGGCGACCGCACCATCGACCGATACGGCCGGGTCGCCGTCGCCCGGGTCGGCGGACTGCTGATCGCAATCCCCCTCGGGCTGGCCCTGCTCGCCGACTCGGCGGTGGCCGTCATCATCGCCTTCGGGTTCGCCGGGCTGGGCACCGCGACCCTCTTCCCCGCTGCCATGCAGGCCGCAGGCAGCATTCCGGGGGTCCGCAGCGGTGATGCGATCGCCGTCGTCTCGTGGATAGCCCGGCTCGGATTCCTGGCAGGGCCGCCTTTGGTGGGCCTGGTCGGGGACCGGGTGAACCTGCGAACCGGTGTCTCGGCGGTCGTCATCGCCGGGTTCGGCATCCTGCTCCTCGCCTCTGTGTTGCGCCCCGACGCCAGGAAGGCCCCGGGCGGCACCGGGTAAGCCAGGTCTGAGCGCGACGGGCCGGCGCGGGGCGGACGGCAGTCTTATGGGCGAAGCCGGAAGCCAGGTGTTCATCGGAACGCCATCTTCCGCACCCGGAGCCATTCACCTGCCTGACCGCATACCCTGTCGGGCTCGAAAAGTCATCGCTACTGGTCAAGCGGCGTAGTGGTACTCGTTGATGGGGCCGCCGAGGACGCGTGTGCGCAGGAGTCTGCGTGCGTTGAGGTTGTGCACGGTGATGGGCTGCTGCCCGGCGTCAGGAGGTAGCTGGTCTCGGCTTCGATGAGGGCGATGTGTGTTGTAGTGCCGCTGGTAGGCGGCCAGGACCTGTCGGGCGTGTGCCTCGTTCGTGATCAGGATGTGGTCGAGGGCCTCGCGCCGGATGCTGCCGATCACCCGTTCACAGTGGGCGTTCATCCGCGGCGTTCGTGGCGCGCTCTTGATCACCTCCATGCCATCGGCTTCGAAGACGGCGTCGAAGGACTGTCCGTACTTGCCATCGCGGTCACGGAGCAGGAATCGCAGGGACTCCATACGCGTGTTCAGGTCGGCGGCTACGTTCCGGGCCTGCTGTACGGCCCATTCCCGGGAGGGATGTGCCGTGACGTTGGAGATATGGAGGCGCCGGGTGCCGTGTTCGAGGAAAGCGAGCGCGTACAGTCTGCGTCCGAACACGGTGTCGAGATGGAAGAAGTCTGCCGCGATGATGCCCTCGGCCTGGTTCGTGAGGAACTCGCGCCAGGTTGGGCCGGTACGGCGTGGGGCTGGATCGATGCCCGCGGCTGTCAGGATGTTCCATACGGTGGATGCGGCGATCGGGTGCCCCAGGCGAGCCAGCTCGCCCTGGATCCGCCTGTGGCCCCACCTCGTATTTTCCCGGGCCAGTCGCAGTATGAGCTTCCTGAGCGCCGCCCTGGTCGGTGGTCTCCCGGCCGGGGCGCGTCGCGCGCTGTAGTCCCATTTCGCCGCGATGAACCTGCGATGCCACGCCAGCAGGGTGCCGGGCGTGATCGGGAAGACCCCACGCCACCGGCAGCGGGGTATCAGCCCGGATAGCGCAGCCAGCCAGAATCGATCAAAGGGCTCATACCGGACTCGGCCGTGGATCTGACGCCTCAACACCGCGTTCTCGTGCCGCAACACGAGCAACTCCGCGTCCTTCGTGGCCTGGCTGCGCAGCAGTACCCGGGGGATGGACAGTAGCTTGCGCACGACCTTGTACACCAGTGAGACGGTCACGCGGACATGCTCTGAGTCGAGGCCGAATACCTGACGTCACCTGCAGCGACGACTTTCCGAGCCCCACAGCTTCCGCCGACGCGCCGAAGAAGCCGGCCTCCCCCGCATCACCCTTCACGACCTACGGCACCTCGCCGCCACCCTCTCCATCACCGCGGGCACCCCGCTCACCGTCGTCTCCAAAACCCTGCGGCACTCCACCCTCTCCACCACCGCCAACCTCTACAGCCACCTCACCCAGCAAGCCGCCCACGACGCCGTAGACGCCATCGACACCGCACTCACCCAAGCCGACCCCACCACCGATTGCCATCCGCACTGGCCCGCCTGGCTGCGACCACACCGCGACCACCCGAACAGGCCCCGGGCACGCCTCACCCTGCCCTACTCCACCGCCCCGGCCGCCAGTTCACCCAGCGCCTCCACACCCCAAGGCATGCGTGCGACCACCATGCGACCACCACACCGCACAACACGGAAAAGGCCGCTTCCCCATCTCTGGAAAAACGGCCTCCGACCTGCGAAAACGCTGGTCGGGACGACAGGATTTGAACCTGCGACCCCTTGACCCCCAGTCAAGTGCGCTACCAAACTGCGCCACGTCCCGGTGCTTGTCCGGCCTGGGGTTTTTCCCTTGCCGAGCGCGCATGAAGAACAATACCGCACTTCAGGGGGTGCTCGCTTCCACCCCTGGGCAGGGCTTCGGGCGGTCCGCGGTTACGGAGTGTTCGTCGGGGGTGGCGGTTCGTCGCCGAGGAGGTAGCGGGGGCCGGGGCCGTGGGTGGAGGCGGTGTCGGAGGGGTTGTAGAGGGCGCATTTGCGCAGGGAGAGGCAGCCGCAGCCGATACAGCCGGTGAGCTTGCGCTTCAGGCGTTCCAGGTCGGCGATCCGCTGGTCGATGCGGTGGGTCCAGGTGCGGGCGACGGCGTTCCACTGGGTGGGGGCGCGGTCGGCGGGGAGGCGGGAGAGGGCCTCGGCGACCTCGTCGAGGGTGAGGCCGACGTGCTGGGCGGCGCGGACGAAGGCGACGCGGCGGAGGGTGACGCGGGGGTAGCGGCGCTGGCGGCCCGCGGTGCGTTCGGAGTGAATCAGGCCGAGTTCCTCGTAGTAGCGCAGGGCCGAGGTGGGGAGGCCGCTGCGGGCGGCCAGCTCGCCGATGGTGAGGCGGTCGGAGGACGAGGTCATGGACGGTGATGCCAGCGCTTGACTTCAAGTCGACTTGAAGTTGCAGGCTCTCCCTATGACCTCGACCTACACCGCCCTTCCGCGGCTGATGAGCCTGATGACCGGCGACGAGAAGCACGGGCCCGCCGCCACCTCCACGCTCGACGCGCTCTGGGTGCTCTACGACCGCGTGCTGCGTGTCTCGCCGGAGACCGCGGACGACCCCGGGCGGGACCGGTTCCTGCTGTCCAAGGGGCACGGGCCGATGGCGTACTACGCGGTGCTCGCGGCCAAGGGGTTCTTCGCCGACTCGCTGCTGCCGGGGTTCGGCTCGTACGACTCGCCGCTGGGCCACCATCCGGACCGGGTGCTGGTGCCGGGGGCCGAGATCAGCAGTGGTTCGCTCGGGCACGGGCTGCCACTGGGGGTGGGGACGGCGCTGGGGCTGCGGGCGCAGGGGCTCGACGGGAGCGGCGAGGGCGGCGGGCCCGCGGTGTGGGTGCTGATCGGCGACGCCGAGCTGGACGAGGGGAGCAACCACGAGGCGATCGCCTACGCGGGCGCCGCCGGCCTGGAGCGGCTGCACACGCTCGTCGTCGACAACGCCTCCGCCACGTACGCGCGGCCCGGCGGCATCGCCGCCCGGTTCGAGGCCGCGGGCTGGTCCACGGCGACGGTCGACGGGCGGGATCACGACGCGCTGTACGAGGCCTTCACCGCACCGCATCCGGGGCGGCCGCGCGCCGTCGTCGCACGGGTCGAGGCCAAGGGGTCTTGAGTTCCGCGTCTGCTTCGTTCCGCATTCCATATCGAATTTGCATGAAAGGGATCTCTCGTGGACACCATGCGTGAGCGCTTCGCCGCCACCGTCTCCCGTCTCCTCGACGACGCCCCCCGGCTGGCCGTCGTCCTGGCGGAGATCGGCAAGGACGGCTTCGCCGACGCCCGGCGCGCCCACCCCGACCGGGTGATCAACGTCGGCATCCGGGAGCAGCTGCTCGTCGGGGTCGGCGGTGGACTGGCGCTGACCGGGATGCGACCGATCCTGCACACCTTCGCCAGTTTTCTGGTCGAGCGGCCGTTCGAGCAGGTGAAGCTGGACTTCGGGCATCAGGGGGTGGGCGGGGTACTGGTGAGCGCGGCCGGTTCGTACGACTGGCCGGCCGGCGGCCTTACCCATATGGCACCCGGTGACGTCGCCCTGATGGACACGCTCGACGGCTGGACGGTGCACGTCCCCGGCCACCCCGACGAGGCCGAGGCGCTGCTGCGGGACGCGGCCGCGGCCGGGGACGACTCGGTGTACGTACGGCTGTCGGCGCACACCAACGCAGCGCCGCGGGCCACCGCTCCGGGGCGGTTCCTGACCGTGCGGGAGGGGCGCGGCGGGGTGGTGGTCGCGGTCGGGCCGATGCTCGACGGCGTGCTCTCGGCCGTCGAGGGGCTGGACGTGACCGTGCTGTACGCCACGACCGTGCGCCCCTTCGACGGGCGTGCGCTGCGGGCCGCCACCGGCGCGCAGCCGTCCGGTGCGGAGGTCGTGCTCGTGGAGCCGTATCTCGCGGGCACGTCGACGGCGGCCGCGAACGACGCGCTCGCCGACGTTCCGCACCGGGTGCTGGGGCTCGGGATCGCCCGGCGCGAGCTGCGGCGCTACGGGACGATCGAGGAGCATCTGGCAGGCCAGGGGCTGGACCCGGTCTCGCTGCGGGAGCGCGTCACCGGTTTCCTGCGGCCTCACACCGCCTGAGGGATGTGCTTGTCCAGCCAGTCCAGGAGGTCCTGCTGGACCTCCTCGCGGTTGGTCTCGTTGAGGATCTCGTGCCGGGCGCCGTGGTAGCCCTTCCAGCTGAGGTCGCGGGTGCCGCCGTAGCGGAAGTCCTCCAGGAGTTCGTAGACCAGGGTCATCCGCTGGTTGCAGGGGTCCTCGGTGCCCACCGCCAGGTGGACCGGGAGCTCGGCCGGGACGCGGGCCTGGTTGCGCGGGTCGTTGACCTTGCGGACGGCGCGCAGCCAGTCCAGCGAGAGCCCGGTGCTGAAGGGGAAACCGCAGTGGTCGTCGGCCGCGTAGGCGGCGACCTCGGCCTGGTCCCGGGAGAGCCATTCGAAGCCCGTCCCGAACTCGTACGGGTCGTTGAACGAGGCGAAGAGCGTGGGAAGGAAGGTCGACAGCGCGGTGCGGCCGCGTTCCGCGATCTCCCGTTCGATGTCCGCCATCGCGTCCTCGATCTCCGCCCCCGGCAGCGAGCGGAAGGTGCCGGAGAGGATCAGCCCGGCCAGTTCCCCGCCGTACTCCTGGGCACAGTCGCGGGCCAGCATGGAGCCCATGCTGTGGCCGAGCAGGACCAGCGGCACTCCGGGGTGGTCGGCGCGGGCCCGGTCGCCGACGGCCCGCAGGTCCGCGACGATCGCCCGCCAGCCGTCGCCCTCACCATCGATGACCCCGAGGCCGCCGGTGGACTCCGCGGTCGCCCCGTGGCCGCGGTGGTCCGAGGCGACGACCGCGTAGCCGTGCCCGGCCAGGAAGCGGCCGAACCGGTCGTAGCGCCGGGCGTGTTCGGCGGCGCCGTGGGCGATCTGGACGATCGCGCGCACGGGGCCCGCCTCCGGCTGCCAGGTGTACGTCGCGACGCGCACGACGTCCGGGGCGGTCAGGTGATCCGTGCGAGGGGTGATGCCGCCAGCTGGCATGCGTATGCGTCTCCTGGGCCGATGGGATGAGGACGGAATCCCACTCTCCCCTCGCCGAGCCGCCAAGCCAAGGGCGTTGACACGTGTTGCGTGTGTCGCCGGAGGTGTTGCCGGAGGCACGGGCTGGTGGAGGGCTGACGGAGTGTCGATGGAGCACGACGGGGTGTTGACCGGGAGCGCGGGCGGTGTGTAACGATCAGGCGCTTTCCGTACCACCCGCAACTCCTGAGCCGTGCAACTCCCTGTACCAGGAGGATCGTTGGTCACCCACGAAGCATCTGACACGTCACCGGAAAGTTCCGCCCCGGCCGCCCCGGCCGCCCCGGCCACCCCGTCCGCCCTCTCCCGGCGGCGTCTGCTGCAGGCGGCCGCCGCGGGCACCGCCGTCGCCGCCACGGCCGGGCTGCCCACCGAGGCGGTGGCGGAGGCCGCGGCCCGGGCGGAGGCGCGGCGGGTCTCGCTCTCCTTCACCGCGGCCACCAACGGCGCCGCGTCCCTCTCCCCCTCCGGCGACCGGCTGATCGCCGAGGTCCAGAACGTGCTCTGGTCCGTCCCTCGCAAGGGTGGCGACCGCAAAGGCGGCGACGCCGTCGCGCTCACCCCGCCCGATCTGGAGCCCACCCGTCCGGTCCACTCCCCCGACGGGAAGCTGCTGGCCGTGTGCGCGTACCGGGGCGGCGGCTTCCACATCTGGACGCTGCGCCCCGACGGCTCCGGTCTGCGGCAGCGTACGGACGGGCCGTGGGACGACCGCGGTCCGGCCTGGTCGCCCGACGGCACCCGGATCGCCTTCGCCTCCGAGCGCGGCGGCGACCCGGTGGCGGGCAGCCCGTACCGGGTGTGGGTGCTGGACGTGGCGAGCGGCGAGCTGACCCGGCTGACCGGGCTGCACGGCCAGGACGGGCCGCTCCAGGACGGCGCCTGGGAGGACTTCGACCCCACCTGGTCCCCGGACGGCGAGCGCGTGCTGTTCGTCCGCGGCGTGCCCGCCGGGACCGCGCTGGACTCCCGTACGGTGGCCGCCGTAAGGGCCGACGGCACCGGGCCGGTGACCGTCGAGCGCACCGACGCGACCACGGGCGCGCAGGTGATGACGCCGTCCGTGTCGGCGGGCGGCAGGCTCGCCTATCTGCGCACCACCGTCGCACCGGCGGCGTCCTGCACGCTGGTCGTGGACGGCGCTCCGGTCGCGGTCGAGGGCGATGTGCAGCCGGTGCCGCCGCGGTGGGTCTCGCGCGAGGAGCTGCTGCTGACGGTGGGCGGGCGCTTCCGGCTGGTGCGCCCCGACGCCCCGGCGAAGGGCGAGGAGATCCCGTTCGCCGCCACCCTGCCGGTCGACCGGCCCCGGTACGCCGTCAAGCGGTACGACTTCGAGGGCGGCGGGGCGCGCCCGGTGCGCGGGCTGCATCTGCCCGCGCTCTCGCCCGACGGCCGCAAGGTGGCCTTCGCCGCGCTCAACTCCCTCTGGATCGCGAACATCTCGGGCGGCCGCGCCCCGCGCCGGGTCGTACGGGCGGACGCCACCCGGTATCTGCTCGCGCCCTCCTGGACGCGCGACGGACGCGCCCTGGTGTACGCCGACGACCGCGACGGGCTCCTCGCCGTACGCCGCCGGGACCTCGCCTCCGGCAAGGAGACGGTGCTCGCCTCCGGCGGACGCGTACATCCCGCGCTCTCCCCCGACGGCGAACGGCTCGCCAGTATCGACATGTCGGGAAACCTCGTCGTACGGAACCTCGCGGCCGGTACCGAGAAGGTGCTGGCGGCGCCGCTCGGGGCGGGCGGGCTGCCCGGGCGGCCGAGCTGGTCGCCGGACGGCCGGTATGTCGCCCTGTGCGACCGCAACCGGCTGAACCAGAGATTCCGCGAGGGCTACAACCTCATCCGGGTCGTCGACACGAGCAGCGGCACCGCGAAACTGCACGCCGTCGCGGAGCACACCTCGCTGGCCGACCGCTACGACTCCGGGCCCGTCTGGTCCCCGGACGGCCGTCATATGGCGGTCGTCGTCGAGTCCGCCCTGTGGCTGCTGCCGGTCCGGCCGGACGGCAGCCCGGACGGCGCCCCGCGCCGGCTGACCGACGAGGCGGCCGACCATCCGTCCTGGTCTGCGGATTCGGGCAGCATCCTGTATCTGTCGGCGGGCAGGCTGCGCCTGCTGGACGTCGCGAGCGGCGACGCCCGTACGGTACGCGTCCCGCTCGACCACCGGCGGCCGCGACCGGCCGACACCGTAGTGCACGCCGGGAAGTTCTGGGACGGCACGGGCGGCGACGGCACGAGCAACGGGCGCACGGGCGGCGGTGGCACGGTCCGTGAGGACGTCGACATCGTGGTGCGCGGCGGCCGGATCACCGCCGTCGAGGCGCACCGGGGCGGGCGGCCCGCGAAGCGCCGTATCGACGCGTCGGAACGTACCGTCGTGCCCGGGCTGTGGGACGCCCACACCCACCCCTGGCAGTACACGTACGGCGGCCGCCAGACCGCGCTGCAGCTCGCGTACGGCATCACCACCGCCGTCTCGTTCGGCGGCTTCGCGTACGAGCAGGCGCGGCTGCGGGAGGCGGTGGCGGCGGGCGCGCTGGCCGGGCCGCGGCTGCTGGCCACCGGAGAGCTGCTGGACGGGCCGCGGGTCGCGTACAGCATGGGCCGGGCGCACCGTACCCGGGACGGGCTGCGCCGCTCGCTGGACCGCGCCGCGGCCCTCGAGTGGGACTTCGTCAAGACGTACGTCCGCGCGCCCGGCTGGATCATGGAGGAGGCGGCCCGCTTCGCGCACGAGCGGCTCGGGGTGCGCTCCGGCAGCCATCTGTGCACGCCCGGCATACAGCTCGGACAGGACCTGACGACGCATCTCCAGGCCACCCAGCGGCTGGAGTTCGGGCATGCGACGACGGCGGCCGGGCGGACCTTCCAGGACGTGGAGGAGATCTACACGGCGTCCGACTTCCGGCTGATCGCCACCCCGTTCACCGCCCAGCCGCTGGTCGGCGCGGACCCGTCGCTCGCCGAAGACGCGCGGGTCACCCGGCTGATGCCGCCGTGGGACACCGCCCTGGTGCGGCAGCTCGCCGGGGCGCCGCCGACCGGTGCCCAACTGGCGACCCTGCGCACCGAGATCGACATATACCGGCGCATCCTGGCCGGTGGCGGGGTGGTCGCCCTGGGGACGGACCAGCCGCTGGTGCCGGTGGGGCTCCATCTGCATATGGGGCTGCGGGCGCTGCACCGGTTCGGGCTGTCGCCCGCCGAGGCGCTGCGCACGGTGACCGTCCTCCCGGCGCGGGCGTTCGGCGCCGACCGGGATCTGGGCACCCTGGAGGTCGGCAAGCTGGCGGATCTGACGGTCGTGGACGGTGACCCGTTCACCGACTTCGACTCGCTGGTACGGACGGTGTCGGTGCTGCGGGGCGGGGTCCCGTACGAGCAGCGGCAGCTCGTCGAGGCGTTCCCGGCACCCGCCGGTGCCCTGGCGCACGGGCGGTCGGCGGACCACTGGCTGGAGGTGGGGCGGCAGCTGCGGCGCGACGGGTGCTGCGAACTCCACATCTGAACCGCCGCTCGCACCTCATGACGGGCCCGGCCGGGTCAGGCCGAGCAGGTCGCGGGCCGGGCCGGTGGGGTGGGGGCCGGACGGCCAGACGGCGCGCAGATCGCGGCGGAGGGGGATGTCCGGGACCGCGATCTCCACCAGGCGGCGGGCCGCCAGTTCTTCGCGGACGGCCAGACGGCTGAGCACCGCGGGGCCCGCCCCGCTCACCGCCGCCGCCTTGACGGCGGTCGTCGAGGCCAGCTCCAGCAGCGGTGCGGCCAGGCCGCCGTGGGCCGCGAGGGCGGCGTCCAGCACCTGCCGGGTGCCGGAGCCGCGCTCGCGGAGGATGAGCGGCGTGGCGGCCAGTTCGGCGGCGTCCGGCGGGGTGCGGCGGCGGGCCCAGGGGTGGCCGGGGGCGGTGACGACCGTGAGGCGGTCATGGCCGATGACCGCGCCGTCCAGTCCGCTCGGGGTGTCCAGGCCCTCGACGAACCCGATGTCCGCCTCGCCGTCCAGCAGCCGGCCGGCGACGGCCGCCGTGTTCCCGGCCTGGAGCGAGACGGCGGTGTCGGGGCGCAGGGCGCGCAGGGCGATCAGCCAGCCGGGCAGCAGGTACTCGGCGATCGTCATGCTGGCGGCGACCCGCAGCCGGGAGTCGCGGCGGTCGCGCAGCGCGTGAACGCCCGCGTCGAACGCCTCGGCCGCCTCCACCACGCGCCGCGCCCAGTCCGTGACGAGCGCCCCGGGGGCGGTGAGCCGGGAGCCGCGCGGTGAGCGGTCCACGAGCGCGACGCCCAGCCGCCGCTCCATCGCGCGAATCCGGCTGCTCGCGGCGGGCTGGGTGATGCCCAGCTCCCGGGCGGCCCGGCCGAGGCTGCCCAGCCGGGCGACGGCGAGCAGCAGCTCCAGCGCGCCGAGGTCGGGGACGCGGTGGGCAAGGGGGGTGGGCGTCAGGCCGTCGTCGCCGGGGGTGGGGCTCTTCCGGCTCCGCTCGCTCATAAAGCCAGCTTATGCCCTCATAGGAGGAACGGGTCTGGTGGGGGACGCGGCGGCGGGCGAGGGTGCGTTCATGGTCACTGCCGCACCCGCCCCGCCCCTCCCCGCCGACGCCGACCCAGGCGACGCCGACCCCGCCGCCGACCCCGCCGTCCGGGACCGCCCCCGGCCGTCCGTACGCGGCCTCGGCCCGAACTGGTACGCCACGGTGATGGGCACCGCGATCGTCGCCACCGCGGGCGCCGGGCTGCCGGTGGACGTCCCCGGCCTGCCCGGCGTCTGCCGGATGGTGTGGGGGTTGTCGGTGCTGCTGCTCGGTGCCGTACTGGCCGCCCGCGCGGCACACTGGGCGCGCCACCGCGACCGGGCCCGCGCCGACCTCCTCGACCCGGCGGTCGCGCCCTTCCACGGCTGCCTTCCGATGGCACTGTCGGCGGTCGGCGCGGCGACGCTGTCCGTGGGCGCGGAGGTGATCGGCGTACGGGCGGCGGTGGCCGTGGACGCGACCCTGTGGACGGCCGGTACGCTCCTCGCCCTGCTGACGGCGGCCGGTATCCCGGCCCTGATGGTCCTGCGGCACCGGATCGGCCCCCGGGACGCGTCCCCGGTGTGGCTGCTGCCGGTCGTGGCGCCGATGGTGTCGGCGGCGACCGGTCCGGCGCTGGTGCCGCATCTGCCGCCCGGGCAGGGGCGGGAGGCTCTGCTGCTGGGCTGCCTGGCGCTGGCCGGGGTGAGCCTGCTGGGGACGTTCCTGATGCTGCCGCTGATCTTCGACCGGCTGGTCCGCCACGGTCCGCTCCCGGCGGTGCTGACGCCCGCGCTCTTCCTCGTGCTGGGCCCGCTCGGGCAGTCCACGACGGCCGCGGGCGGGCTGGCCGACGCCGCGGCGTACACGGCGGGGGTGCCGGAGGCCGCCGCCCGGTTCGCCTCGGTGGCGTACGGGGTGCCGGTGATGGGGTTCGCGCTGCTGTGGCTGGCGTCGGCGGTGGCGCTGGTGGTGCGGGCGGCGCGGGGCGGGATGCCGTTCGCGATGACCTGGTGGGGGTTCACCTTCCCCGTGGGCACATGTGTCACGGGCGCGGCGGCGCTGTCCCGGCACACCGGCCTGCACGCGCTGGGCTGGCTGGCGGTCGCGCTGTACGGCGCCCTGGTGGCGGCGTGGACGCTGGTAGCGGCGCGCACGGCGCTCGGCTTGGCGCGCGGCACGCTGCTCACGCCGTAAGCGCCGTAAGGGCCGCAAGCGCCGTAAGCCGGGTCAACGCACCGCCGCCGCGGGCCGGAGCGATGGAGGCTCCGGACCGCGGCGGCGGATGGTGCGTGTTACAGCGGCGGGACGGGGATCAGGGGTTGACCGGCGCCATCTTGTCGACGATGCCGGGGTTGGCGTCGATCCACTTCTGGACGCCCTCCGCCTCGTTGCCCTTGCCCGCGTCCTGCACGGCCTGCTCCAGGCTCGCCAGTTCCTTCTCGCTCATGTGCCACTTCTTCAGCCACCCGTTGAACTCGGGGAACTTCTTCGGGAAGGACTTGTTGGCGAGGGTGTGGAGCTGGTTGTTGGCGCCGAACGCCTTCTGCGGGTCCGCGAGCTTGGTGAGCTTGTACTTGCTGTACGCCCAGTGCGGGGTCCACAGAACGACCGCCACCGGTTCCTTCTTGGCGTACGAGCGCTCGAGCTGCGCCAGCATCGCCGGGGAGGAGCCGTCGGAGACCTTGTACTCCTTGTCGAGGCCGTACGCCTTCAGGACCTTGCTCTTGAGGATCTTCATCTCACCGGTGCCCGGTTCGATGCCGACGATCTTGCCCTTGAAGGTGCCGGACTTCCCCTTGAGGTCGGCCAGGGACTTCACGTCCTTGACGTACGAGGGAACCGCGATCTCCAGCGAGGTCTTGTCGTACCACGACCCGACGTCGACGAGATTCTTCTTGTATCTGTCCCAGTACTGTTTCTGCGCGACCGGCAACCAGCCGTCGAACTCGACATCGATTTGGCCGGTGCTCATCCCGGTGAACATCGAGCCGACGTCGTACTGCTTGATCGACGGCTTGTAGCCGCGCTTCTCCAGGACGTTCTTCCACAGGTACGTGGTCGCGATGTCCTCGTCCCACGGGAAGTAGCCGATCTGCGGCGCGGCGCCCGCGTCCTTGCCCTTCTGGTCGGCGCCGCCGGGCACCGGGGCGAGCTTGTTGGCCACGCCCGGGTTGTCCTTCAGCCAGGCGCGCACGCCCTGCTGCTCCTTGCCCTTGCCGGCGTCCTGGATGGCCGCCTCCAGGCTGGTGAGCTGCTTCTCAGTCAGCTTGAAGTGCTTCATCCACTTGGCGATCTGCGGGTTCTTCTTCGCGAAGCCCTTACGCGCGATCGTGTCGATGTGGTCGCCCTTGCCGAAGGCGCCCTTGGGGTCCTGCAGCTTGGTGAGCTTGTACTTGTTGTACGCCCAGTGCGGGGACCACAGGGTGACCGCGATCGGCTCCTTCTTGGCGTACGAGCGGTCCAGCTGGGACAGCATCGCCGCGGTGGAGCCCTTGACCAGGGTGTAGTCCTTGTTCAGGCCGTACTCCGGCATGACCTTGTCCTGCATCAGCTTCATCTCACCGGCGCCGGGCTCAATGCCGATGATCTTGCCCTTGAAGGTGCTGGACTTGGACTTGAGGTCGGACAGGGACTTCACGCCCTTGACGTACGACGGGACGGCGACCTCCAGCGAGGTCTTGTCGTACCAGGAGCCGAGGTTCTCCAGCTTGTCCTTGTACTTCGCCCAGTACGTGGCGTGGGTGGCGGGCAGCCAGGCGTCGGTCTGCAGGTCGATGTTGCCCGCGGCCATACCGGTCCACAGGGCGCCGACGTCGTACGACTGCACCTTGGGCTTGAAGCCGCGCTGCTCCAGCAGTTCCTTCCACAGGAAGGTGGAGGCGACGCCCTCGTCCCAGTTGATGTAGCCGAGGTTGACCGACTGGCCCTTGCCGACGTTGGCGGAGACGGTCGGGCCGGACTCGTTGCCGCCGAACATCTTCATGCCGCCGGCGACCAGGGCCAGGATGACCACGCCGACCATGGCGACCGAGGTCGCGGGCCGCCAGTGGAGCACCCGCGAACCGCTGAGCGCCTTGGCGCGCTCCTTGGCCAGCGCGCGCCGGGCGAGCGGGGAGACCCGCTGGTTGAGCGCGCTGGTCATCCGGTCCAGGTACATGGCCAGGATGACGACGGCGATGCCGCCCTCGAAGCCCATGGCCACGTCGACGGAGCTGATCGCCTGGAAGACCGTGGAACCGAGGCCCTCGGCGCCGACCATACCGGCGATGACCACCATGGACAGCGCCAGCATGATCACCTGGTTGATGCCCGCCATGATGGTGGGCAGCGCGAGCGGTAGCTGGACGCGCAGCAGGGTGCGGCGCGGATGGGTGCCGAAGGCGTCGGCCGCCTCGACCAGCTCCGCGTCGACCTGCCGGATGCCCAGCTCCGTCATGCGGACGCCGGGGGGCATCGAGAAGATGACGGTCGCGACGGCGCCGGGGACCACCCCGAGGCCGAAGAAGAAGATGCCGGGGATCAGGTAGACGAAGGCGGGCATCGTCTGCATGAAGTCCAGCACCGGACGGATCGCCGCGCTCACCGCGCGGTTGCGCGAGGCCCAGATGCCCAGCGGCACCGCGAACACGATGGTGATCACACCGGCGACGAGCACCAGCGCGAGGGTGTTCATCGCCTCGCCCCACAGCTCGATCGAATCGATGAGCGCGAAGCCCGCGAAGGCCAGTACGGCGGGCAGCAGCCCGCGCAGCCACCAGGCGAGCACCGCGAGGATGCCCGCCATCAGCAGCGGCTCGGGGGCGCTGAGCACCGCGTTCACCCCGTCGTACATGCCCTGCACGACGCTGGTGATGAAATCGAAGAGCCAGCTCAGGTTGTCACGGAGCCAATTGACGGCGGAATTGATCCAGTCGCCGAGCGGAATCCTAGGCACCGGAAATCACCTTCTTCGCGGACTCGGGAGCGTCCGGTGATCCGGGTTCCGGCGGGCTCACGCCGTCACCACCGGTGTCCCCGTCGCCGAGGACGGCGAGCAGCCGGGCGCGGGAGACGACGCCGACGAGGGCGCCGTCCCCGTTGGTCACCGCGACCGCGGTGCCGCTGCGCGAGCAGGGGGTGAACAGCTCGACGATCGGGGTTTCGGTGCCGACGGTGGCGGGGGCCGCGTCCAGCACGTCCTGCTCGGTGCGCAGCGGCGTGCCGTCGTCGGTGGTGGTGCCCAGCGCCTCGGCGGGGTCGGACATGATCGCCCCGGCGGTGAGCACCCGGGACCGGTCGACGTCCTGGGTGAACGAGGCGACGTAGTCGTTGGCCGGGGTGACCAGGATGTCCTCGGCGGTGCCGATCTGGACGATCCGGCCGTCGCGCATGACGGCGATGCGGTCGCCGAGCCGCATGGCCTCGTTGAGATCATGGGTGATGAAAACAATGGTCTTCTTGAGCCGCTTCTGCAGCTGGACCAGCTGGTCCTGCATATCGCGGCGGATCAGCGGGTCGAGCGCGCTGAAGGACTCGTCCATCAGCAGCACGTCGGCGTCGGTGGCCAGGGCGCGGGCGAGGCCCACGCGCTGCTGCATACCGCCGGACAGCTCGTCGGGCCAGGACTTCTCCCACCCGGCCAGGCCGACCATCTCCAGGGCCTCGGTGGCGCGCCGATCGCGCTCCGCGGCCGGTATGCCCTGGACCTCCAGGCCGTAGGCCGCGTTCTCCAGCACATTGCGGTGCGGGAAGAGGGCGAAGTGCTGGAAAACCATGCTGATCTTGTGGGAGCGCACCTGGCGCAGATCGCGCGGAGTGAGCGCGGTGAGGTCGTCGTCGTCGAAGAGGACGCGTCCGGCGGTCGGTTCCAGCAGCCCGTTCAGCATGCGCAGCAGCGTGGACTTCCCGGACCCGGACAGACCCATGACAACGAATGTCTGGCCCGCTTCGACCGCGAAGGAGGCGTCGACGACCGCGGCCGTCGTACCCTGCGCACGCAGTTCGTCGCGGTCCGCACCGCCCTCGAGGTCGGCTACCGCCTCATCGGGTCTTCTGCCGAACACCTTGTAGAGGTGTTCGACTCGCAGTTTGGACACATATACCTCTCAGATCGCACCAAAAAACGACCCGCCACCCCCGCCGGCAGGTCGTGGAACAGCACGGCACCGGTCCGCATGCCCCACGCAATAGTTGAATTGCGCAAGGGCTTCGCTCCGGCTGCGCGCCTGCCCCGCTCCTTGTGGCGTAAACCATACGGTGACCCAGCTCACAATCCCAGCCCGGCGGTGTCAGTGGAGTGCGGCATCATCGAGTTGTGACCCGACGCCTGATGCTTCTTGATACCGCTTCTCTGTACTTCCGCGCCTATTTCGGGGTGCCCGATTCGGTCAGGGCCCCCGACGGCACCCCGGTCAACGCCGTGCGCGGGCTGCTCGACTTCATCGCCCGGCTCGTCCAGGACCACCGGCCGGACGACCTGGTGGCCTGTATGGACTTCGACTGGCGGCCCGCCTGGCGGGTCGAGCTGATCCCCACGTACAAGGCGCACCGGGTCGCCGAGGAGGCTCCCCAGGGGGCCGGGGTCGACCAGGAGGAGGTCCCGGACACCCTCTCCCCGCAGGTCCCGGTGATCGACGCGGTGCTGGACGCGGTGGGGATCGCCCGGGTGGGCTCCGCGGGCTACGAGGCGGACGATGTGATCGGCACGCTCGCCGGGCGCGCGACCGGGCCCGTCGATATCGTCACCGGCGACCGCGACCTCTTCCAGCTGGTCAGCGACGAGCGCCGGGCGCGGGTGCTCTACCCGGTCAAGGGCGTCGGCACGCTACAGCTGGTGGACGAGGCCGCACTGCGCGAGAAGTACGGGGTGGACGGCGCGGGGTACGCGGATCTGGCGCTGCTGCGCGGCGACCCGAGCGACGGCCTGCCGGGGGTCCGCGGAGTCGGCGAGAAGACGGCCGCCAAGCTGCTGGCCGCCCATGGCGACCTGGCCGGGATCATGGCCGCGGTCGACGACCCCGGCTCGGCGCTGACCCCCGCGCAGCGCAAGCGGCTGGACGAGGCGCGGCCGTATCTCGCGGTCGCCCCGAAGGTCGTCAAGGTCGCCTCGGACGTCGCGCTGCCCCCGTTCGACGCCGCCGTGCCGCGGGCGCCGCGCGACCCTCGCGCGGTGGACGCGCTCGCGGAGCGCTGGGGACTAGGGGGATCGTTGCGTCGGTTGCTCTCCACCCTTGAGGAATAAGGTGTTAGGTTAGCTTAACCTAACCATTGCCGATCAAGGAGGCCGCCATGGCGGACCGTCCGGCCCGTAAACGTCCGCGGCCCCATCGGGCGCAGGTGGTACGCACCGACCGGCTCACCCCCCACATGGTGCGGGTGGTGCTCGGTGGCGGCGGTCTCGCCGATTTCAGCGCCGGTGAATGGACGGACCACTACGTCAAGCTGCTGTTCCCCGCCGAGGGTGTGACCTATCCCGAGCCGCTGGACCTGGAGCGTATCCGCGAGGAGTACCCGCGCGAGCAGTGGCCGGTCACCCGCACCTACACGGTGCGGGGCTGGGACCCGGCGGCCCGCGAGCTGACCATCGACTTCGTGGTCCACGGCGACGAGGGCCTGGCCGGGCCGTGGGCGGCGCGGGTGCGGCCCGGCGAGGAGATCTACTTCCAGGGACCCGGCGGCGCCTACGCCCCGCGCGAGGACGCCGACTGGCATCTGCTCGCCGGTGACGAGAGCGCGCTGCCCGCGATCGCCACCGCGCTGGAGCGGCTGGCCCACCGGCCGCGGAGCGCGAGCGGATCGCCGGTGTACGCCTTCATCGAGGTCGAGGGCCCGGCGGAGGAGCACAAACTGTCCGTGCCGGACGGGGCCGAGGTGGTGTGGCTGCACCGGGGCACCGCACCGGTCGGCGAGGCGCTGGTGGCGGCCGTCCGCGGGCTGGACTGCCCGGCCGGTCAGGTGCACGCGTTCGTACACGGCGAGGCGGGCTTCGTGAAGGAGATCCGCCGCCATCTGCGGATGGAGCGTGAGGTGCCGCGCGAGTGGCTGTCCATCTCCGGCTACTGGCGGCGCGGCCACAACGAGGACGGCTGGCAGGCCTCGAAGCGGGAGTGGAACCAGCAGGTGGAGGCCGAGCAGGAGGCACCGCGTCCCGAGGAGGCCGCGGCGTAGGGCACCGCGCGCGACGCCACGACGCGACGACGGGCGGGTGGACGGCTGAGGCCGGTCCACCCGCCCGTCTTCTTTTCGAGGACTCTCCGCTTTTCGAGGGGCGCACGACGGCGGAGAAGACCCACTAAGAGGAGTTAACCCTACTTACACATGAATCCCTGGTCGCTCCAGTTCCACCTTCCGGCTCCTTCACCCGATGGGTTAAATCGGAAGCAGCGAGATTGACGGCGCCCCTTCGATGACGGCGCCGAGTCGCTTCATTCCGAAGACCCGCCCCCAGGCGCCGGCCCCGAGGCCACGGGTCTTTCATCCGCCCTTCCCGCCCACCGGGGCGCCCTCCGCGGTCGCGGAGCGCGTCAGCCATCGGCCTGCTCTCCGCGCCCTCCCGGCGAAGCGGCACGATCGGCGGCACTCTCGAAGGAGAAGGATCATGGCAACCATCACTTCGCTGGTGGACACGACGACCACCACCAACCAAGGCAAACCCGGGGACACCGTCCAGATCAACGGCACCGCGTTGGCCACCACCAGCCGCGTGAACTTCGGGTCGACGACGGTCACTCCGACGGGCGTCACCGCCACCCAGGTCACCTTCGTCGTGCCCAGCACGGCACCGTGCTCGGGCCAGGTCGCCGTCAGCGTGAGCAGCAACACCGGCGCCACCAGCAACGCGCTGCCGTTCTTCGTCATCGCCACGCCGACGACCACCGGGATGAGCGTCACCTGTCTGCCCGCCGCCACGGGCGGCGCGGCGACGCTGTTCGGCACCAACTTCCTGACCGGGACGCAGGTCGGGGTGGGCACCGTCGGCAACGTGGCGGTCACCCCCACCCAGAACAGCCAGGTCACCTTCACCGCACCGGCCAACCCGGGGCAGGTCGGTGCGGTGTCGACCCAGGCGGTGACCATCACCACCGCGGGCGGCACCAGTTCCTCGGGCACCACCCTGGTCGACTACTACCTCGCCCCGGCCATCACCTCCGTGGCACCCACCTCGGGCACGGCGGGCGACAGCGTCGTCATCAACGGGACGTCCTTCATCGGCGTCGACACCATCACCTTCACCGACAGCGCCGCCGCCACCGCCCTCGCAGACTTCACCCCCATCGGCAACACCCAACTCGTCGCCACCGTGCCCGGCGGACTCGCCACCGGCGCCGGGACCATCACCGTCCACACCTGCGGCGGGAACTCCAACAACCAGGCCTTCACGATCACCTGACGGCCCGGGACGACCGAGCGCCTCAGCGTCACCGCACCGTCTCGCGCCCTGGCCGACAGCTGCCGGCCAGGGCGCTGCCGTCGAGGTACGAGAAGGAGAACAGCGTCATGGCCCCCATCGTGACCAGCGTCAGCCCCGCCCAAGGTGCCCCGGCGGGCGGGACCCCCGTCACCCTCACCGGCTCCGGCTTCACCGGCGCCACCGCGGTCAGGTTCGGCTCCGGCCTGGCCACGAACCTGGTCGTCGTGAACAGCACGCAGATCACGGCCAGGACGCCCGCGGGGACCGGCACGGTCAAGGTCACGGTCACCGGGCCGTCGGGGACCAGCACCCAGAACGTGTTCTTCACCTACACCACGGTCGCGGCCCCCGTACTCACCACGATCGGCCCGGCCTCGGGTCCCCCCTCCGGCGGCAACACCGTCACCCTGAACGGCACCAACCTCGGCGGCGCCACCCAGGTGCTCTTCGGCCCCAACCCCGCTACCATCCTCACCAATACCCCCACCCAGATCACCGTCACCGCCCCGGCGGGCGCGGGCACCGTGGGCGTCGTCGTCACCACCCCCGGCGGCACCAGCAACGCGCTCGCCTACACCTATGCCGTCGCCCCCGCGCCGTCCCTCAGCAGCCTCAGCCCGGTCTCGGGGCCGACCTCGGGCGGCAACACCGTCACCATCAACGGAACCAACCTCTCCGGGGCGACCTCGGTCATGTTCGGGATCAACGCGGCGGCCATCCTCACCAACACCGCCACCCAGATCACCGTCACCGCGCCCGCCGGACCGGCCTCCGCGGTCAGCGTCAGCGTCACCACGCCCGGCGGCACCAGCAATCCGCTGCCGTACTTCTACATCACCGCGCCGACCGTCACCGAGCTGTCCACCCACCTCGGCCCGGCCACCGGCGGCAACACCGTCACCGTCTTCGGCAGCGGTCTGACCCTCACCAGCGCCGTCGACTTCGGGGGAAACCCGGCCACCTCCATCAATGTGATCTCCGACAGCCAGCTGACCGTCACCGCCCCCGCCGGGTCCGGCACGGTCCAGGTCACCGTCACCACGCCCGGCGGCACCAGCTCGACGGGGACCGGGAACCCCCACTACACGTATCTCGGCGCCCCGGTCCTCACCAGCCTCAACCCGCCGAACGGCTCGGATGCCGGGGGCGACTCGGTCGTCCTCGTCGGCAGCAACCTCACCTACACCGACTCGGTGACCTTTGGCGGTGTCCCGGCCTCGTTCGCCGCGATCTCGGACACCCAGGTCGTCGCCACCACCCCGGGCGGGCCGCCCGGGGTGGTGAACGTCGTGGCACACACCCCGGCCGGAAACAGCAACGCGCTGCCGTTCACCTACGACCCGTCGTGATCCGACTCCTCGTGATCCGCCTGAGCCGACGAACCTCCGCCGACGGGCCTCAGCCGACGGAGGAGTACGCCACGACCCCGCGCAGCAGCCCGTCGACCGCCTTGCGGGCGTTGCGCGCCACCGCGCCGTTCGGGGCGGCCGCCGCGATCTGGCCCAGCACGTCGATCAGCTGCTTGCACCAGCGCACGAAGTCACCGGCGGGCATGTCCACTTCCCGCAGCAGCTCGTCCAGCCCGTGGCCGGACGCCCAGCGATAGGCGGCCCAGGCGAAGCCCAGGTCCGGTTCGCGCTGGCCGACCCCCTCGGCCTGGTTGATCTTGTGCTCCTCCTCCAGGGCGTCCAGCCGGCCCCAGATGCGGACCATCTCGCCCAGCGCCTCCTTGGCCGCGCCGGTGGGGAGCTTGGGCGGCAGCGCGTCGTCCGCCGACCGGGACTCGTACACCAGCGCCGAGGCGCACGCCGCCAGCTCGGCGGGGGTCAGCCCCTCCCACACACCGTCCCGCAGGCATTCGCTGGCCAGCAGGTCCAGCTCGCCGTAGAGCCGGGCCAGCCGCCTGCCGACGTCCGTGACCTCGTCATCGCGGAGATAGTCCAGCTCGGACAGCAGGGCGCAGATCCGGTCGAAGGTGCGGGCGATGGTGTTCGTCCGCCCCTCGATGCGCCGCTCCAGCTGGCGGGTGTCCCGCAGCAGGCGGTGGTAGCGCTCGCCCCAGCGGGCGTGGTCCTCGCGGTCGGAGCAGCCGTGGCAGGGGTGGGCCCGGATGGCGGTGCGCAGCCGGGCGATCTCGGCGTCGTCGGCCGCGCGCGAGCGCTCCTTGCGGTGCCGCCGCGCATCGTGGTGACCGGCCTTGGTGCGCAGCGCGGACGCGAGGTCCCGGCGGGACTGCGGGCTGCGCGGGTTGAACGACTTGGGAATCCGCATCCGGTCCAGCGGCTCGACCGGCACCGGGAAGTCGATCGAGGCCAGCCGCTTGACCTGGCGCTCGGCGGTGAGCACCAGCGGGCGCGGCCCGTCGTGGTGCTCGAAGCCGCGGTGGCCGTTGGACCGCCCGGCGGCCAGCCCCGGGTCCAGCACCAGGGCGAGCCCGGCGAACTTGCCGGTGGGCACCTGGATGACATCGCCCGGGCGGAGCTTCTCCAGCGCCACCGCGGCGGCCGCGCGGCGCTGGGCGGCGCCCTGCCGGGCCAATTCGGTCTCGCGGTCCTTCAGATCGCGGCGCAGCCCCGCGTACTCGTCGAAGTCGCCGAGGTGGCAGGTCATCGAGTCGCGGTAGCCCTCGAGACCCTCCTCGTTGCGCTGCACCTGACGGGAGATCCCGACGACCGCCTTGTCCGCCTGGAACTGGGCGAACGAGGTCTCCAGCAGCTCCCGCGAGCGGTGCCGGCCGAACTGAGAGACCAGGTTGACGGCCATGTTGTACGAGGGCTTGAAGGACGAGCGCAGCGGATACGTGCGCGTGCCGGCCAGGCCCGCGAGGGCGGCCGGGTCCATGGCGCGCTGCCACAGCACCACGGCGTGGCCCTCGACGTCGATGCCGCGCCGCCCGGCCCGCCCGGTCAACTGGGTGTACTCGCCGGGGGTGATGTCGGCGTGCTGCTCCCCGTTCCACTTGACGAGCTTCTCCAACACCACCGAGCGGGCGGGCATGTTGATGCCCAGTGCCAGGGTCTCGGTGGCGAAGACGGCCTTGACCAGACCGCGGACGAACAGCTCCTCGACGACCTCCTTGAAGGTGGGCAGCATTCCGGCGTGGTGTGCCGCGATGCCCCGCTCCAGCCCCTCCAGCCACTCGAAATACCCGAGCACGTGCAGGTCTTCGTCGGGGATGCCCGCGGTGCGCTCCTCGACTATCGCCCGCACCTGGGCGCGCGCCGCGTCGTCGTTGAGCCGAAGCCCCGCGTACAGGCACTGCTGGACGGCCGATTCGCAGCCGGCCCGGCTGAAGATGAAGGTGATGGCGGGCAACAGGCCCTCGGAGTCGAGCCGGTCGATGACCTCCGCTCTGCCCGGGGTCCAGATGCGGCTGCGCTGGCGACGCTCGCGCTCGCGGTCGGCCTCCCGCATGTTGTTCCGCCCCCGGCGCTTGTCGCGGCCGGAGGCGGGGCGGCTGTTCTCCATCCGGGCCAGCCGGACCAGGTCGGGATTGACCTCGCGGCGCCCGGCCTGATCACCGTCCCGCCCGCTCTTCTCCTCGAAGAGGTCGTACATCCGGCGCCCCGCGAGCACGTGCTGCCACAGCGGCACGGGGCGGTGCTCGGAGACGATCACCTCGGTGTCACCGCGCACGGTGTCCAGCCAGTCGCCGAACTCCTCGGCGTTGGAGACCGTCGCGGACAGTGATACGAGCGTCACCGACTCGGGGAGGTGGATGATGACCTCTTCCCAGACGGCGCCGCGGAAGCGGTCGGAGAGGTAGTGCACCTCGTCCATCACCACATAGCCGAGGCCGAGCAGGGACTGCGAGCCCGCGTAGAGCATGTTGCGCAGCACCTCGGTGGTCATGACGACCACCGGGGCCTCGGAATTGACGCTGTTGTCCCCGGTGAGCAGGCCGACCTTGTCGGCGCCGTAGCGCTTGACGAGGTCGGCGTACTTCTGGTTGGACAGCGCCTTGATGGGCGTGGTGTAGAAGCACTTACGGCCCTGGGTGAGCGCCAGGTGGACGGCGAACTCGCCCACAATGGTCTTGCCCGAGCCGGTAGGGGCGGCGACCAGCACGCCCTTGCCTGCTTCGAGGGCCTGGCACGCCTCGATCTGGAACGGGTCCAGCGCGAAGGCGTACATCTCGCGGAAGGGGGCCAGCGCGGTGGCCTGCTCGGCGGCCCGGACGCGGGCAGCCGCATAGCGCTCGGCGGGAGTCAGCTCGTCGGTCATCGTATGTACGAGACTACCGGCCACCTCCGACAACGCACGCGATCTTTACGGCGGGATGGGGACCGGGGCCGCGACGGGCCCCGGTCGGCGGCCCGCCTTACGTGACGTCGTCGTAGCCGTTGCGCCGCACGGGGTCGTCACCGGCGGGCAGCTCGCCGACGCCGACGCGCTCGTTCCCCTCGACGGCCTCCGGGGTCAGATCCAGGCTCGACGCCTCGTCGTCGCTCAGCCCGAAGTCGGGGTCGGCGGCCTGGCGCCGCGACTTGCGCCGGTCGTTGAGGAGGGCGACGGCGACCGCGCCGAAGTAGAGCACGGTGACCGGCCCGGCCAGGGCGAACATGCCGATCGGGTCGGTGCTGGGGGTGGCGACCGCGCCGAAGACCGTGATGCCCATGATCATGCCCCGCCACCAGCCGAGCATCCGGCGCCCGCTGAGGATGCCGGTGAAGTTCAGCAGGATCAGCAGCAGCGGCAGTTCGAACGCCAGCCCGAATACGACGATCATGCGGGCGAGCAGATCGAGGAAGTCGTCCAGCGGGAGGAGGTTGTTGGCCCCGCCCGGCGTGAAGTCGAGCAGAACCTTGGCGCTGGTCGGAAGGATCTTGTACGCGAAGAAGGCTCCGCCGACGAACAGAGGCACCCCGAGACCGACGAAGAAGAGCCCGTACTTCTTCTCGTTGCGGTGCAGACCAGGCGCGAGGAACGCCCACAGCTGGTACAGCCAGACCGGGGTGGCGAGGACCAGACCGGTGGTGAAGGAGACCTTCAGCATGATCGTGAACGGCGACAGCAGACCGTTCACGGTGAAGTACGCGCACTGCTTACCGGCGTCGCTGTTGGTGAGCTGGGACAGCCGGGCCCCACCGGGGCAGCCGACGGAATCCAGGACCGGCTTCATCAGAAAGTCGACGATGTCCTTGTAGACGAACATCGCCACGATCGTGATCACACAGATCGCCAGCACCGATTTCAGCAACCGGTTGCGCAGCTCGCGCAGGTGGTCCGCGAGGGGCATCCGCCCCTCGGGGTCCTTCTCCTTGTTGTTGCGGGCAGACTTGAGCAACCCACGTCCTCATCTCGTGCGTCGGACGGCGGCCGTCGGCGCCGCCTCCAAGTGGCCCTGGGTCAGCGCTTGGTGGTGTCGCTCGGTTCGGCCACCGGACGGGAGCTGGAGACATCGCCCGGGGCGGCCTGAATGGTGCGGTGCGCGCTCTGGTCCTGGCCCGGGTTCGGCGGGTCGGCCGGGGCGTTCTGGTCCTTCTGGCCGTCCGACTTCATCGCCTTGGCCTCGCTCTTGAGAATGCGGGCCGACTTACCCAGCGAGCGCGCCATGTCGGGGAGCTTCTTCGCACCGAACAGCAGCAGAACGACGATCAGGATGAGGATGATCTCGGTAGCGCCGAGCCTTCCGAACATATTCGTCTACCTTCTCACCGAGGCGGCTGGGGGTGGGGCTGCCGACCGTTCGGACAAAAGTCCGGCAGCCGTGCTGTCAGCGATCGTAGCGCGCAGGGGTAAATGCAGGGCAATCCCCATGCAGACGCCTGGTTGCGGCCCTCCGCCTCGATTCCAGGGCCACGACCAGCCAGCGTACCCCGCTTCCCTGTGACACAGCAGGGCCCGTCTACCCGTGGCCCGGGGTGCTGCCCTCGTCCCGGCGCACGGCCCCCACCTGCGCACTCAGCGGTTCCGTGGCCCGCTCCAGGTCCTCCGCGGCCCGGGTGATCCGCACGGAGCTGTCCGACACCTGCCGGGCCAGTCTGCGCACCTCCGCGTAGACCCGTACGGAGAGCACGGCGAGGACGGCGATTCCGCAGAAGGCGAGGGCGAGGGCAAGCATCGGCCAGAGCATGGGGCGAGCCTATCGGGGCCGCCGCGGCGGCCGGACCGTGGAAGGGCAGTCGGACCGCCGGGCGGCAGTGAAGACCGTCGAGTGGCCGTCAAGACGTCCGAGCGGCCGTCAGGCCGTCGAGTGCAGCCGCAGGGTGCGCACCCCGCCGCCGGTGAGCAGCTCCACGATCCGCTCCCCCGCGGGCTTGCGCACCGCGCTGCCGCAGTCGGGACAGGTGAAGGAGTAGAACGTGGTGCGGTCACTGGCCCCGATCGCCAGCCGCAGCGCACCGGCGGCCAGCTCGAACCGGCCCCGGCACTCCGGGCAGGCTGCCTTGAAGATCACCGAGGTGGGATTCCCCCCAGCGGTCACTGTGTGCGTCCCTTCACTCACCGCAGGCCATCACTCGCTGTAAGCCCTCACTCGCCGCAAGCCCTCACTCGCCGTATGGCGCAAGCGCTTGCCGCGCCGCTTCCCGAGCGCTGTCCGCGAGCCCCTGCGGTGCGACGATCCGTCCGTCCTTGCCGAGCCGCAGCGCCAGCCTGCGCAAGCTACCGGGGTCGGGGGCGCGCAGCGTGATCCGCAGGGCCCCGTCGGGCAGCTCCTCCGCGCTGTCATGCGGGTAGTACTCGGCGACCCAGCGCCCGCCGGGGCCGACCTCGACGACCACCTCGGGGTCCTCGGCTCCGGTCTGCACCAGCCCGGTGGACGGATCGGAGAGGTCGCGCAGCTCGATGGGGGGCGGGTCGGACGCCTCGTCCAGCAGCTTGATCTCCACCACCCGGTCGAGCCGGAAGGTGCGGCGGGCCTCCGACAGCCGGCACCAGGCCTCCATATAGGTGTGGCCGACGGCGAACAGCCGGATCGGGTCGACCTCACGCTCGGTGACCTCGTCCCGCGCGGGCGAGTAGTAGCGCAGCCACAGCCTGCGGCGCTCGGAGATGGCCCGGTCGACGTCCGCGAAGACGCCGCCCTCGGATTCGAAGGTCACCGAGAGCCGGGAGCTGGCGCCCGCCACCTCGCCCGCCGCGGCCTCCAGCTTGGCGGTGGCCCGCAGCAGCGCCTCCCGGTCGCTCTCGCGCAGCCCGGGCAGGGTGGCGACGGCGCGGGCGGCGACGAGCAGCGCGGTGGCCTCGTCGGCGGCCAGCCGCAGCGGCTCGGCGACATCGTCGGGGTTGTGCCACCAGATGCGCTCACCGTCGGTGTCGATGTCCAGCAGATCGCCGCCGCGGAAGCTGGTGCCGCACAGCGGCAGCACGTCCAGGTCGGCGATCAGCTCGTCCTCGCTGATGCCGAAGGCGCGGGCGACCTCGGCGACGCGGGCGCCGGGGCGTTCCCGCAGATACGTCACCAAGGACAGCATCCGGCGGGTCTGGTCAATGGCGTTTCCGGCCATGATGAAGTCGTTCCGTCCCCTCAGCCCTTGGCCACGGCGCGCAGCCGCTCCACGACGTCCGCCCGCAGCTCGTCGGGCCCCAGTACGACCACCTCCGGGCCGAATTCCACGAGCCAGGCGTCCAGTCCGTGCCCGTACGGGATCTCCAGCTCGTCCCAGCCGTCGTCCCCGGTGCGGGTGGTGAGCGCCTTCGTGCGCAGCGGATAGCCGTGCCCGGCCCGCACCCTGATCCGGGCGGTGCCGGTGGCGGTCTCCCCCGCCCAGGTCTCCACGGTCTCCCGCACGGTGGAGTGGTCCGGCACCTCGGCGGTGTACGCGCCGGAGCGCAGCCGCACCCGGCCGGTGATCCGGGAGAGCCGGAAGACTCGCTCGGCCGACCGCCCGCGGTCCCACCCGGCGAGGTACCAGTGGCCGCGCCAGCACTCCAGCGTCCAGGGCTCGACCTGGCGCTGCTCGGGGCGGGCGGCGTTGGACTTGCGGTAGTCGAAGACGACCGGGCGGCGGTCGCGGCAGGCGAGCATCAGCGGTTCGAAGGCGGCCTCGTGGACCGGGATGAGCGGCTGCAGCGCGCCCGGCTGGGTGTCGTACGGGTCCTCGGCGACCGGCATCCCGGCGGCGCGCAGCTTCTGCAGCGCGCCGCTCGCCGCGCCCGCGAGCCGGGCCTGCTGCCAGACCTTGGCGGCCAGCCCGAGGGCGGCGGCCTCCTCACCGTCCAGGGTGATGGGGGGAAGGCGGTTGCTGTCCCGGCGGGCGAGGTAGCCGACTTCGCCGTCGAGGCCCTCCACCGTCTCGATGACCAGGCCGAGTTCGCGCAGATCGTCCTTGTCGCGCTCGAACATGCGGTTGAACGCCTCGTCACCCGCCGCCGTGGAGCCGCTCGTCCCCTCGAGGTAGGCCTCTATGGAGCCCCGCAACTCCCGTTTGGTCAGCGGACGCCGGGTTCCCAGCAGGCACAGCGCCAGATTCATCAGCCGCTCGGCCTTGGCAATCGCCATCGACGCCCTTTCTTCTTGACCTTACGACCGTGACCGTACCGCTCCGGGCACGCACCGCAAAAGCCGAGGCCCCCCGCCCACCGGCGAGAAGGCCTCGGCTGTGCCGTGCGGCAGGTCTCAGGCGGAGACCAGGTCGCAGACGAAGATCAGCGACTCGCCCGGCTTGATCCGGCCGCCACCGGCGCCACTGTCGCCGTAGGCCAGGTGCGGCGGGATGATCAGCTGGCGGCGACCGCCGACCTTCATACCCTGCAGCCCCTGGTCCCAGCCGGGGATGACCTGGCCGACGCCGAGCTTGATACGCAGCGGGGTGCCACGGTTGTAGCTCGCGTCGAACTCCTCGCCGGTGGAGAAGGCCACGCCCACGTAGTGGACGGCGACGTCGTTCCCGGCCTGTGCCGCGGGACCGTCGCCCTCCCAGATGTCCTTGATCTCCAGATCCGCCGGCGGCTCGCCGCCCGGGAAATCGACCTCGGGCTTGTCGATGCTCACGAAATTGCTCCTCGTTACGTGGTGGGCAACCCGCACACCCTACAGAACGGCAGAACTAGAGAACGGCCAGGATGTCGACGGTGAAGACCAGAGTGGAGTTGGCCGGGATGCCCTTCTGGGCCTTCTTCCCGTAACCCAGGTCCGGGGGTACGACGATCAGCACCCGGCTGCCGGCCTTCTTGCCCGTGAGCCCCTGCGACCAGCCCTTGACGACCTGCTGAAGGGAGAACTGGGCGAGCTCACCACGCTTGTACGTGGAGTCGAACTCCTTGCCGCCGTCCCACAGCACACCCTTGTACTGGACGAGCAGCGCGTCCTTCGCCGAGACCTCGGGGCCGTCGCCCTCGATGACGTACTCGGAAACGAGCTTCTTCGGCGCGTCCTTCTTGGGCACGGTGATGGTGGGAGCCTTGCCGTCGGTGTTGTCGGACACCTTGGGCAGGTCGAAGTTGCTCTGCGCCACCTTCTTGCCCTTGGCGGAGCTCTTGGCGCTGAAGGCACCCTCGATGTCGATGACGAACACCAGGGTGTCCGTGCCCTTGATGCCCGCCTGCGGCTGGCCCTGCTTGCCGTACGCGTACGCCGGCGGAACGGCCAACTCCAGCCTGCTCCCGACGGTGCGGCCCACCAGGCCCTGGTCCCAGCCTGGCAGCACCTGGCCCTTGCCGATCGGGAAGGCGGCGGTCTGCTTCTTGTCGTAGGTGTTGTCCACGACCTTGCCGGTGTTCCAGATCTGGGCGAGGTAGTTCACCTGGACGAAGTCGCCCTTGGCCGTCTTCGGCCCATCCCCCTTGATCACCGTCTTGACCGCGAGATCGGAGGACGGCTTCCCGCTGCCCTTGGCGATCTTCGGCTTGTCACCGAACTTCTTGCCACCGGTGATGTCCGGCACCGGCCCGCTCACGATCTTCCCGGTGGGGGCCGGTGAGGGCCCGGTCGGTTCCTGGGAGGGCTTGGCCTTGTCGGAGCCTGACTTGTCGTCACCGCAGCCCGCGAGCGTGAGCAGGCCCGCGGGCACGGCAAGGAGTACGGAGCGTCGGCGCACGGAGTCCTCGTTAGGTAGATCTTGCGATGGCCAATGCGCGCCACTTTACGGCGTGCCGCGGGCCCCGTCCGAGAAACGCACGGGGCCCGCGTCATACATAAGCCGTACGCCGACTCAGGCCGACTCCGATTAACGGCCTACATACCGGCGATGAGTTTCTCCACCCGGTCATCGACCGAACGGAACGGGTCCTTGCACAGCACCGTGCGCTGTGCCTGGTCATTGAGCTTCAAGTGCACCCAGTCCACGGTGAAGTCGCGGCGCTGCTCCTGGGCACGCCGGATGAAGTCACCGCGCAGCCGGGCGCGAGTGGTCTGCGGGGGCACCGACTTGCCCTCGAAGATCTTCAGGTCGTTGCACACCCTAGCCGCCTGACCGCGCTTCTCCAGCAGGTAGTACAGCCCACGTCGGCGGTGGATGTCGTGGTAGGCGAGGTCCATCTGGGCGACCCGCGGATGGGACATGGTGATGTTGTTCTTCGCCCGGTACCGCTCGATGAGCCGATACTTCATCACCCAGTCGATCTCGGTGCCGATCCGGTCCAGCTCCTCGGTACGGATCGCCTCCAGGGTGCGGCCCCACAGCTCCAGCACCCGCTCGACGGTGCCGGTGCGGATGCCCCGGCGCTCGCAGAAGTCGACGGCCTTCTCGTAGTACTCCTGCTGCACCTCCAGGGCGGACGCCTCGCGCCCGCTGGCGAGCCGCACCTTGCGCTGCCCGGTGATGTCGTGGCTGACCTCGCGGATCGCCCGGATCGGGTTCTCCAGGGTCAGGTCGCGCATCACGGTGCCCGCCTCGATCATGCGGAGCACCAGGTCGGTGGCGCCGACCTTGAGCAGCATCGTGGTCTCGGACATGTTGGAGTCGCCCACGATGACGTGCAGCCGCCGGTAGCGCTCGGCGTCGGCGTGCGGCTCGTCGCGGGTGTTGATGATCGGCCGGGAGCGGGTCGTCGCCGAGCTGACACCCTCCCAGATGTGCTCGGCGCGCTGGCTGACGCAGTAGACCGCGCCACGCGGTGTCTGCAGCACCTTGCCCGCCCCGCACAGCAGCTGCCGCGTCACCAGGAACGGGATGAGAATGTCGGCGAGGCGGGAGAACTCCCCGTGCCGGGCCACCAGATAGTTCTCGTGGCAGCCGTAGGAGTTGCCCGCCGAGTCGGTGTTGTTCTTGAAGAGATAGACGTCGCCCGCGATTCCCTCCTCGTGCAGGCGGCGCTCGGCGTCGACGAGCAGACCTTCGAGAATGCGCTCACCGGCCTTGTCGTGGGTGACCAGCTCGGTCACGTTGTCGCACTCGGGTGTGGCGTATTCCGGGTGCGAACCCACGTCGAGATAGAGGCGGGCACCGTTGCGCAGGAAGACATTGCTGCTGCGGCCCCACGAGACGACACGGCGGAAGAGGTACCGCGCCACTTCGTCAGGAGACAACCGGCGCTGTCCCCTGAATGTGCACGTGACGCCGTACTCGTTCTCCAGCCCGAAAATGCGGCGGTCCATGCCTGAACATTACGCCTGATGGCCTGCTCTGAAACCGGGTTCGGCGGCATGGCTGCGATCATTTTCCGGACGAGGGCCATCCGGCGTTCGCCGAGGCGCCTCGTTCAGGTGCCTCCGGGCGGCCAGCAGCACCGCCAGCGCGGCCGCTCCGGCGGCCCCCGGGACGGCGAATCCCAGGCCCACACCGCCCAGCTCCACGGCGGGTCCGGCGGCGGCCGTGCCGACCGAACTGCCCACCCCGAAGGCGGTCACCAGCCACGAGAACGCCTCGGTGACCGTCCCCGCCGGGGCGTGCCGGTCGATGACGACGAAGGCGCACGCGAGCGCCGGGGCCAGGAACACCCCCGCCACGCCCGCGAGGGCCGTCATCGCGGGAACGCCCGGCACCAGGGCGAGCGGCAGATAGCCGAGCGCCAGGGCGGCCACCAGCAGCCGCAGCCGCCGCTCGGGCGGACCGGCCCACGGGCGCGCACCGTAGACCACGCCCCCGACCAGCGCGCCCGCGCCGAGCGCGGAGAGCAGATAGCTGGAGACCATGCCGCCGCCGTGCTCGTCGGCGTAAGCGACGGCGGCCACGGCGATCGCGCCGAGCGCGGTGCCGACGAAGAAGAACGAGCCGATCAGCACCAGCATCCCCGAGGAGCGCAGCGCGCCCAGCCAGTGCGCCTCGCGCGGCGCGGAGCGCCACCGCCGGGACGGCTGGGACACCACGACGGACAGCGCGCCCAGGACCCCCACCGCGTTGATGACCAACAGCGCGGCCGCCTCGGACCATCCGGCGACCAGCAGGGTGACCAGCAGCGGGCCGACGGCGAACATCACCTCCTGGGCCACGGCGTCCAGCGCGTACGCCGCGTGCACCTGGTCCGAGCGGCGCAGCACATCCGGCCACAGGGCCCGCAGCCCGCCCTCCAGCGGGGGTGTGAACAGCCCCGCGACGAGCATCGCGGCGTACGCCACGGGCAGCGGGTCCAGGCCCACGGCGGCGAACAGGGCCATCCCGAGCGCGGACACCACGGCGGCCGGGAGCATCACCCGCGGCTGGCCCCAGTGGTCCACCGCCCGGCCCAGCAGCGGCTGCCCGATGGCGTTGGCCACCCCGTAGAGGGCCGAGAGCGCCCCGGCGAGCGCGTAGCTTCCGCCCTCGGCGCGGGTGAAGAGCACCACGGCGAGCGCGGCGGTGGCGTTCGGGAGCCGGCCGATCAGCGTTCCGGTGAGCAGCCGTGCCGCGTGGCGGGTGCGCAGCATTTCCCCGTAGCCGGACGCCATGGCCGCCCCTCCGTGTGAATCGTGGATCATGGATCGGTGATCGAGTTTTACGTATAACGAAGCGTCGTTATACGTACCATGGCCGCCTGCCCCGGGTCCACCCGTGGCGGGTGGACAGCAGGCACGGACGGAGCGGAGGCGATGTGGCACACGGGACCGGACCACCCGCGGCCGCGGCACGGGTCACCAGCCGGGACGTGGCACGGCGCGCCGGAGTGTCCCAGGCGACCGTCTCCCTCGTACTCGGCGACAAGTGGCGCGGACGGGTGGCGGAGCGCACGGCGGACACCGTGCGGGCCGCGGCGCGCGAGCTGGGCTACCGGCCGAACCTGGCGGCACGCAGCCTGCGGCTGGGCCGCACCCGGACCGTGCTGCTCGTCGTCCCGGCCCTGACCAACGAGTTCTTCGCGCACATCTACACCGGCGCCGCACAGGTCGCCGCCGACCACGGCTTCGGCGTGGTGCTCTACCCCTCCCCCGAAGGCATCGGCCCGGCCCGGGACCCCTTCGACTCGGCGCGGGCCTCGCTGGACGGCGTGATCGCCTCCTCGATGGCCGCCGACGCGCTGGCCGCGGTGCGCGGCGGCGGGCTGCCGCTGGTGATGCTCGACAGCGACCCCGACGACCCGGCCGCCGCCGCGGCGGCCACGGTCAACCTGGACATCGGGGACGGCATGCGGCAGGCGGCGGAGCATCTGCTCGGCCTGGGGCACCGCCGGATCGTCCATGTGGCGGCGGCGGTGGACTCCTGGACGTTCCGGGTGCGCGCCCGGGCCCTGGCCGGGGCGGTGCACGCGGTGCCCGGCACCGTGCTGCACACCGAGTCCGCTGCGCTGAGCGTCGAGGAGGGGCGGCGGGCGGCGCTACGGGCGCTCACCGGCCCGGGGCCCCGGCCCACGGCGCTGATGTGCGACGACGACATCCTCGCCGCGGGCGCGTGCAAGGCCGTCCGGCGGCTGGGGCTGCGGGTGCCGGAGGACGTGTCGGTCACCGGCTTCGACGACCTGGCGCTGGCCACGGCGGTCGAGCCGGAGCTGACCACCGTGACGCTGCCCGCGCAGGCGGTCGGGGCGGAGGGGATGCGGGCGCTGATGGCGGTCCTGGACGGGGAACCGGCCGGGGACACCACGCTGCCCGTGGAGCTGGCCGTACGGGACTCCAGCGCCCTTCCCCCGCCGCCCGAAGAGGCGCCCGGAGAGGCGCCCGGCTGAAACGCCCGGACGAGGCGGGCCGTGCCTGCTGTGGTGGGCCCCGCCGGGGACCCACCACAGCAGGGCGGTGGCTACTCCTCGCCCGACTCCTCGGAGTCGCCGGACTCCTCCGACTCCGCGTCGGACTCCGCCGCGGCACCGGCCCCCTCCAGGAGACGGGACAGCTGACCGCCCAGGACGCGCTTGAACTTCCGGGCCTGAGGCCGCTTGCGGTCCAGGACCGCGACCTCCATCTGCTCGGCGGTCAGGCTGCGCTCGCCGCCGTTGTTGTCCCGGGCCAGCGAGTCGACGGCCAGCTTGAGGGCTTCGGCCAGCGTCATGCCGTCCCGGTGGCGCTGGTCGAGATAGGTGCTGATCTGGTCGGCGTTGCCGCCAACGGCGACCGAGCCGTGCTCGTCCACGATCGAGCCGTCGTGCGGCAGCCGGTAGATCTGGTCGTCGGCGGGGCCTTCCCCGACCTCGGCGACGATCAGCTCGACCTCGTACGGCTTCTCGGCGGCGCTGGAGAAGATCGTGCCCAGCGTCTGCGCGTAGACGTTGGCGAGCCCGCGGGCCGTCACATCGTCGCGGTCGTAGGTATAGCCGCGCAGATCGGCGTAGCGGACGCCGCCGATGCGCAGATTCTCGAATTCGTTGTACTTGCCGACCGCCGCGAAGGCGATCCGGTCATAGATCTCGCTGACCTTGTGCAGGGCGCGGGACGGATTCTCGGCGACGAAGAGGATGCCGTCGGAATACTGCAGCACTACCACGCTGCGGCCGCGCGCGATGCCCTTGCGGGCATATTCCGCGCGGTCGGCCATGGCCTGCTGGGGCGATACATAGAACGGCGTCGTCACCGGCTATCCGTCCCTTTCTGTCATTGGCGAATACATTCCGGGTCAACCGTCCCCTCAGAGCAGGGCGGCGCGCGGGCCGTCCGGCTCTTCGAGCCGCCGCTCGTGGATGGCGCGGACGATGTCGGCCACCTCGGTCTCGGTGAACCTCCTGAAACCGTCCTCGGTGATGACCGTGACGATGGGATAAATACGCCGGGCCAGATCGGGGCCGCCGGTCGCCGAGTCGTCGTCCGCGGCGTCGTACAGCGCCTGGATGACGGCGGTGGCGGCCTGTTCCTCCGTCAGGTCCTCGCGGTAGAGCTTCTTGAGCGCGCCGCGGGCGAACGTCGAGCCGGAGCCGGTGGCTGCGAAGCCACGCTCCTCCGAACGCCCGCCGGTCACGTCGTAGGAGAAGATGCGGCCCTTCTCGCGGTCGACGTCATAGCCCGCGAAGAGCGGGACGACGGCGAGCCCCTGCATCGCCATGCCGAGATTGCCGCGGATCATGGTCGACAGCCGGTTGGCCTTGCCCTCCAGCGAGAGGACGGTGCCCTCGACCTTCTCGAAGTGCTCCAGCTCCAGCTGGAAGAGCTTGACCATCTCGACGGCGAGACCGGCTGTGCCCGCGATGCCGACGGCCGAATACTCGTCCGCCGGGAAGACCTTCTCGATGTCGCGCTGCGCGATGAGGTTCCCCATGGTCGCGCGGCGGTCACCGGCGAGCGCCACTCCACCGGCGAACGTCGCCGCCACGATCGTCGTGCCATGCGGTGCCTCGATGACACCCTGCACCGGGGGAAGCGGACGGTTCCCCGGAAGCAGCTCGGGCTGATGCGCACCGAGGAAGTCCATGAAGGAGGATGAGCCTGGCGTCAGGAAGGCAGCTGGTAGACGCCCAGTGCTACGAGTGTTGGCTTCCACACGTTTCCTTCCAGATATGCGGCGCCACGCCGTATGGCATCCGCTCGGTCCTTGAACTGCCCCAATGCCGCATTGCAGCTGAAGCAGAGTACGCCACGGACCCTACCCTTCTCATGGCAGTGATCCACATGTGCGGCCGGGGCGGCAAGGCATATGCAGCAGACGCCTTGCTGCTCGGCAACCAGCGCGTCCAACTCTGCCGGTGTGAGGCCGTACTTGCGCTTGAAATAGCTGACCCGGTTCAGCCCCGCCCTGCACGCACGGCAATAGCTCGCCCGGCCGTCCGACGAGGACTTGTTGCGCTCCCATTCGGAGTGCGGCTTCGCCTCTTCGCACTGCGGACACCGCTTGTGTCCCGGCGGGGTCGGAACTTTCTCTCGGACCCGCTTCCCCTTGGCCTCCTGGCGTTGCCGGTAGTACTCGGCGGAGCACTCCCGGCAGTACGCCTGGAGACCATCGGACATGGATTTGTTGCTCGCGAAGGCAGTCCGCCGCAGGTCCTGCTTACAGCGCGAACAGCGCCTCGTTCCCGTCTCTTCGTTCACCCCGCCAACCTTCGATTCGAAGGCCAAAGCGACCTACTGGCCGCCCTTTTGAACGAAGGACCTCACGAAATCCTCTGCGTTCTCTTCGAGCACGTCGTCGATTTCGTCGAGAACCGAATCGACGTCGTCCGACAGCTTCTCCTGCCGCTCCTTGAGGTCCTCCTGGGCCTGTGCGTCCTGCGCCTGCTCCTCGACCTCCTCGGTCTGGCGCGACGCCTTCTGCTGACCGCCGCCGGTGTCCTTGGTCGCCATGTCCCTCACCCCGCTCGGTTCGCCCGCTGATTCGATCGGTGTCTCAAGATCAGACCCTACAAGCAGGGTCCGACATCGGCCTCCCACTCGGTACAAAGCGTGGAGGCCACCACGATGATTCCCGGTCGGAGGCCATTTCAGCCTCCGGACAGCACCCGGACCAGGTCCTCGGCCGTGCGGCAGCGGTCCAGCAGCTCCTTGACGTGGTTGCGGGTACCCCGGAGGGGCTCCAGCGTGGGGACCCGTTGCAGAGAGTCACGGCCCGGGAGGTCGAAGATCACCGAGTCCCAGGAGGCCGCGGCCACGTCGTCCGCGTACTGCTCCAGGCAGCGGCCGCGGAAGTAGGCGCGGGTGTCCTCCGGGGGCTTGTTCTGGGCCCGTGCCACGTCGGAGTCGTCCAGCAGCCGCTTCATCTTGCCGCGCGCCGCCAGCCGGTTGTACAGGCCCTTCTCGGGCCGTACGTCGGCGTACTGCAGGTCCACCAGATGGAGCCGGGCGGCGTCCCACTCCAGGCCGTCGCGCCTGCGGTAGCCCTCCAGCAGCTCGCGCTTGGCCACCCAGTCCAGCTCGCCGGACAGGGACATCGGATCGCGCTCCAGCCGGTTGAGCACGTCCTCCCAGCGGGTGAGCACGTCCCGGGTCTGATCGTCGGCGTCCGCGCCGAAGCGGTCCTCGACGTACTTGCGGGCCAGCTCGAAGTACTCCATCTGGAGCTGTACGGCGGTCAGCGTACGGCCGCTGCGCAGCGTGATCAGGCGCTGGAGCGTTGGGTCGTGCGAGACCTGGTGCAGCGTGCGGACCGGCTGGTCCACGGCCAGGTCCACGGCGATGAAGCCGTCCTCGATCATCGACAGCACCAGCGCGGTGGTGCCGAGCTTGAGGTAGGTCGACAGCTCGGAGAGGTTGGCGTCGCCGATGATCACATGCAGCCGGCGGTACTTCTCGGCGTCGGCGTGCGGTTCGTCGCGGGTGTTGATGATGGGCCGCTTGAGGGTGGTCTCCAGCCCGACCTCGACCTCGAAGTAGTCGGCCCGCTGGCTGATCTGGAAGCCGTGCTCATGCCCGTCCTGGCCGATGCCGACGCGGCCGGCGCCCGTGACGACCTGGCGGGAGACGAAGAACGGCGTCAGATGGCGCACGATGTCCGAGAAGGGGGTCTCCCGCTTCATCAGGTAGTTCTCGTGCGTGCCGTAGGACGCGCCCTTGTTGTCGGTGTTGTTCTTGTAGAGGTGGATCGGCTGGGCGCCGGGCAGCTCGGCGGCGCGCATCGCGGCCTCGGCCATGATGCGCTCGCCCGCCTTGTCCCAGAGCACCGCGTCCCGCGGGTTGGTGACCTCGGGGGCGGAGTACTCGGGGTGCGCGTGGTCGACGTAGAGCCGGGCACCGTTGGTGAGGATGACATTGGCCAGGCCGATGTCCTCGTCCGTGAGCTGGCTGGCGTCCGCGGACTCGCGCGCGAGGTCGAAGCCGCGGGCGTCCCGCAGCGGGTTCTCCTCCTCGAAGTCCCAGCGGGCGCGGCGCGCCCGGTGCATCGCCGCCGCGTAGGCGTTGACGACCTGGGATGAGGTGAGCATGGCATTGGCGTTCGGGTGCCCCGGGACGGAGATCCCGTACTCCGTCTCGATTCCCATTACGCGCCGTACGGTCATGCGGCCCTCCTTGCCCGACGCCGCCCCAGGCAGGGGCCGGCGCTCAAGTACCGCTGCGCTTCCGGTCCGCAACCGGCCCCCGAGCCGCCGCGCCGCGCAGTCGCGGCGGTACCGACGAGCCGGATACGGCTGTGCGGTGCTGCGGAGATCATGACAGTCATTGCTCCGGTGGGGCTCGTAGGGCTCATACGATGAATGCCGTCCGAAAAGCGCATCCGGCTGCGGATGCCCCGTCCAGGACATCCGCAGCCGGACAGCGGTGTTACAGGTACTGACCGGTGTTGGCCACCGTGTCGATGGAGCGTCCCGTGTCCGCGCCCTGCTTTCCGGTGACCAGGGTACGGATGAAGACGATCCGCTCCCCCTTCTTGCCGGAGATGCGGGCCCAGTCGTCCGGGTTCGTGGTGTTGGGCAGGTCCTCGTTCTCCTTGAACTCATCCACGCAAGCGGCGAGCAGATGGGAGACCCGCAGGCCCTTCTGGTTGTGGTCGAGGAATGCCTTGATGGCCATCTTCTTCGCCCGGTCCACAATGTTCTGGATCATGGCGCCGGAGTTGAAGTCCTTGAAGTAAAGGACTTCCTTGTCACCATTGGCGTAGGTGACCTCGAGGAAGCGGTTCTCCTCGGATTCCGCGTACATCTGCTCGACGACCGACTGAATCATGCCGGCGACGGCGGCCTTGGCCGACCCGCTGTGCTCGGCGAGGTCGTCCGTGTGGACCGGCAGGGTGGCGGTCAGGTACTTCGAGAAGATGTCCTTGGCGGCTTCCGCGTCCGGACGCTCGATCTTGATCTTCACGTCGAGGCGGCCGGGGCGCAGGATGGCCGGGTCGATCATGTCCTCGCGGTTCGAGGCGCCGATGACGATGACGTTCTCCAGGCCCTCGACACCGTCGATCTCGGAGAGCAGCTGGGGGACGATGGTGTTCTCCACGTCCGAGCTGACTCCGGAGCCGCGGGTGCGGAACAGGGAGTCCATCTCGTCGAAGAAGACGATGACCGGTGTGCCCTCGCTGGCCTTCTCCCGAGCGCGCTGGAAGACCAGCCGGATGTGCCGCTCCGTCTCACCGACGTACTTGTTGAGCAGCTCGGGGCCCTTGATATTGAGGAAGAAGCTCTTCCCCGCGGGCTTGCCGGTGACCTCGGCGACCTTCTTGGCAAGGGAGTTGGCGACGGCCTTCGCGATCAGCGTCTTGCCGCAGCCGGGCGGGCCGTACAGCAGCACGCCCTTGGGCGGCCGCAGTTCGTGCTCCTTGAACAGATCGGGGTAGAGGTACGGGAGCTCGACCGCGTCCCGGATCAGCTCGATCTGGTTGCCCAGGCCGCCGATCTTGGTGTAGTCGATGTCCGGAACCTCTTCGAGGACGAGTTCCTCGACCTCGCTCTTCGGCACGACCTCGTAGACGTAGCCGGACCGGGGCTCCAGCAGCAGGGCGTCACCGGGGCGGATGGTGGTTTCCAGCAGCGGCTCGGCGAGCCGCACCACGCGCTCCTCGTCGGTGTGCCCGATCACCAGGGCGCGCTCGCCGTCCTCAAGGACCTCCTTGAGGGTGACGATGTCCCCGGCGCGCTCGAACTCCATGGCCTCGACCACGTTGAGCGCCTCGTTGAGCATGACCTCCTGGCCCTTCTGGAGGTCATCGAGCTCGACGCTTGGGCTGACATTCACGCGGAGTTTACGGCCCCCGGTGAAGATGTCGGCTGTGCCGTCCTCGTTCGCCTGCAGAAAGGCACCGAAACCGGCCGGCGGCTGGGCGAGCCGGTCGACCTCCTCCTTGAGGGCCACGATCTGGTCGCGTGCCTCACGGAGGGTGTTCGCGAGCCGCTCATTCTGTGCGGAGACTCCCGCCAGATTGGTCTGCAGCTCGACGATCCGCTCTTCGAGAATCCTCGTGTGACGCGGAGAGTCGGCGAGCTTGCGGCGCAGGACGGCGATTTCCTGCTCGAGATAGGCAACCTGACCGGCGGGGTCATCAGACCCACGCCCCGGCCGGATGCCGCGGTTGGTGTCGTCGTCGTGGGCTGCCACGGTCCTCACCTCCTCCAAGGGGAGCTGGACGCTTCCTGACCCTACCTGGGCCGGTGCGGGTTGAAACCCCTAGATCACAAACCCGGTCGGCGTGTGTCCGATCTTCACCCTTGCGCACTCCCTCACGCCAGGTGAATACCCACCCAACAACATCGGAAAGCGAGCGGTTGTATCGTCGACCCGGTCAACACCCGCCAGGGCTGGCGATATTTAGTCAATGTTGAATCACGTATCGAGGGAACGGCAGGCGACGCACCGTGCGGAACGAGGAGCTCGGCGATCTTGAAGTCTGGATTGACCAGGACCTGTGCACGGGGGATGGGATCTGTGCCCAGTACGCGCCCGAGGTCTTCGAACTCGACATCGACGGTCTAGCCTACGTCAAGAGCGCCGACGACGAGCTTCTGCAGGACAAGGGCGCGACGACGAAGGTGCCGCTGCCACTGCTCACCGAGGTCGTGGACTCCGCCAAGGAGTGCCCGGGCGACTGCATCCATGTGCGGCGCGCCGCGGACCGGGTCGAGGTGTACGGCCCGGACGCCGAGTAGCGTCCGGGGGCCGGGCCGGCCGGGACGGCGCCCGCGGGACGCCGCGTGACCGGTCAGACACTCCCCGGCACGGGCAGTGCCTTCAGGACGAACTCGCCGTCCTGCCACTGCCAGTTGACCTTGCGCTGCAGGTCCGGACAGCACCGCGGGACCTTGGTCGACGAGTAGCCCAGCAAAGTGGCCGAAACCTTCGTTCCGCGTACCGCGAAATCCTGGACACTCATCCCCTCCTTCGGATCGACGAAGGTCGCCACGATCCGGGGGGCCGCGCCCGCGCGGTCCGGCCGCGCGAGGACGTAGACGCCGCTGGGCGGGTTGCCGGCCGCGCTCTCGCAGCGCACCACGGCGACTGTTTCCGGCCGCCCGTCGCCGTCCAGGTCCGAGGAGGCCCGGTCCACGACGCCGGGCTCGGCCCGGCCGCAGTCCATCGGATAGTGCGCGGCTCGCGGGTCGGGGGCCCGCGTCACCGGCAGACCGCCGGTGCTGGGCGCGGAGAGGGTGGTGGGGGCCGAGGTGGCCTTGGCGTCGGCGGGCTGGAAGGCCGACGCTCCGGCGACGACGGCGGCCACGGCGGCCGCGGTCGCGATCCAGTGCACCGGACGGGGACGGGTGTGCGCGAGATCCGGGCCCAGAGGCTGCACGCGGGATGACTCCATGAGATGGCTGCGGCGGAGGGGGTGCTCCGCATCGTGCCACATCTCACACCGGCGCGGCCACCGCCCCGTATGGGGGAAGTCGGTGGCCGCGCCGAGTCGTTGACGACGGTCGGCCGCGATCGGCCGCGCCCTGGCTACCGTCAGGCGCCCGGCTTGCCGTCCGGGGTGCCGGTGGAGCCGGTGTCCTTCCCGCCGGTGCCCTTTCCGCTGCCGTCCTTCCCGCCGCTGTCCTTCCCGCTGCCGTAGCCCGGGTAGTCGTCGCCGTACGCGCCCTTGGCGGGGCGGCGGCGGCGCAGCGGCGGCTCCACGCCGTCCGCGAGGCGGCGGGCGGTGAGGAGGAAGCCGGTGTGGCCGATCATCCGGTGGTCGGGGCGGACCGCCAGGCCTTCGACGTGCCAGGTGCGGACCATGGTCTCCCAGGCCGACGGCTCGTTGAAGGTGCCGTGCTCGCGGATGGACTCCACGGTGCGGGCCAGCTGGGTGGTGGTGGCGACGTAGGCGCACAGGATGCCGCCGGGCACGAGGGCCTTGGACACCGCTTCCAGGCATTCCCAGGGGGCGAGCATGTCCAGGATGACGCGGTCGACCTCGGTGTCGGACAGGTTGTCCTGGAGGTCGCCGACGGTCAGCTGCCAGGCGGGGTGCGGGGCGCCGAAGTAGCGCTCGACGTTCTGGGAGGCGATGTCGGCGAAGTCGGCCCGGCGCTCGTAGGAGTGCAGCATGCCCTGGTCGCCGATGGCCCGCAGCAGGAAGGTGGACAGCGAGCCGGAGCCGACGCCTGCCTCGACGATGCGTGCGCCGGGGAAGATGTCGGCCATCGCCAAGATCTGCCCGGCGTCCTTGGGGTAGACCACGGCGGCACCGCGTGGCATGGACAGGACATAGTCGGGGAGCAGGGGACGCAGCGCGAGATACGCGACGTTTCCCGTGGTACGCACGACGGTTCCCTCGGGGGCGCCGATCAGCTCGTCATGGGGGAAGGAACCCTTGTGGGTGTGGAAATTCTTCCCGGCTTCGAGCGTGAACGTGTAGTGGCGTCCCTTGGGATCGGTGAGCTGGACCTGGTCCCCGACCTGGAAGGGCCCGCGACGGCGGGCGGCACCGGTCGGTTCGGACATGTGAACAGCCTACCGGGACCGGGGGCGTGCCGAGGACGGCGGGCCTCGGGGTCCGGGTGGGGGCCGCGCGGACGAGCCTCACCTCAGGCGGTCGGGGTGCGTGCCATGGCGTTGACGAAGGCGCGCTCGACGTCCGCCGTGGAGAGCACGCCGTAGATCTCGCCGGTCTCTTCCACCACCAGGTACTCGGTCGCGGGGGTGGCGCGCAGGGTGTCGAGCAGCTCCTCGCCGCCCAGCTCGGCCGAGACCCGCATGCCGTCCTTGAGGTCCTGGGCGAGGCCGCTGACCGCGACCCAGGGGCGCCGGTGCTCCGGTACCCCGACGATGGCCGCCTCCCGCACCACGGCGGTCGGGGCGCCGTGGCCGTCCACCACGACCAGGGCGCGCGCCCCCGCCTCGTTGGCCCGCCGCAGCGCCTCGGAGAGCGGGGTGTCGGACGCGACGGGCACGGCACGCCGGGTGAGGCTGCGGGCGCGCAGGTCCGGCAGGCGCTCCCGCAGCCGGGCCATACGCAGGCTGTTCCCGGCGCCGGTCCAGATGATCGCGGCGAGTATGGCGGCGAGCAGCGCGTCGGTGAGCGAGTCGACGCTGCCGAAGTCCTTGGGCTCCCCGCCGAGGCCACCCGCCTGGGTGAGCAGCGGCAGCCCGACCAGGACGGCGACGGCGAGCGCGCGGCCGGTCCAGGCAGCGGCGACGGTGCCGGCCATGGGCCTGCCGCTGATCTTCCAGACGACGGCGCGCAGCATCCGCCCGCCGTCCAGCGGAAGGCCGGGCAGCAGGTTGAAGGCGGCCACGATGAGGTTGGAGATCATCAGCCCGGCGAGCAGCACCCCGGGCACCGAGTCGGGATCGACGACCAGCATCCCGAGGTAGAAGACCCCGGAGAGGACCAGGGAGAGCAGGGGGCCGACGAAGGCGAGGACGAACTCCCGGCCGGGGGTCTCGGACTCCTTCTCGATCTCCGAGACGCCGCCGAAGAACTGCAGCTGAATCCGGCGCACCGGCAGTTTGAAGCGCAGGGCGGCCACGGTGTGTGCCAGCTCGTGCACCAGGACGGAGGCGTAGAAGGCGACCGCGAAGAAGAGCGACACCAGATAGCGGGCGGCGCCCAGCTCCGGCAGCACCCGCTCCAGCTGGCCGCCGAAGACCCAGGTGATGAGGGCGGCCACGAGGAACCAGCTGGGCGAGACGTAGACGGGTACGCCGAAGGGACGCCCCATGAGGATGCCGCCGCCCGGATCGCGTGGGCGGCGCGGCTTGTCCGCCTCGGGCTCGGTCGAGCGGTCCGCTCCCCCGTCGCCGGACTGCCGCTGCCCGCTGTTGTCCACGGTGTCCCTTCGTCGGATGCTTCCGTCGCACCCTCTTTTGATACGGTCCCCACGATCATGCAGTGCGAGGGGCTCGGACGTCGATGGTATGCGTCCGGCTGTCGGCGGCGGGTCGTAGGGTCTTCGCCATGGGAATCACCTCAGGGCAGCCCGAACAGGCGGACGCGGCACCGCAGTCCGGCCGCGCCGCGTCGCTCTCGCCATCCCGTGCGGCTGACTTCATGCGGTGCCCCTTGCTGTACCGCTTCCGGGTGATCGACAAACTGCCGGAGAAGCCGAGCGCCGCCGCCACGCGCGGCACGGTGGTGCACGCGGTGCTGGAGCGGCTCTTCGACGCGCCCGCCGCCGAGCGCACCGCGCCGCGCGCCCGGGCGATGGTGCCGGGCGAGTGGGAGCGGCTGCTGGCGGCCAAGCCGGAGCTTGCGGAGCTGTTCCGCGAGGAGGACGGCGCGGAGTCCCCGGAGCGGCTGGCCGAGTGGCTGGCGGGGGCCGAGAAGCTGGTGGAGGGGTGGTTCTCGCTGGAGGACCCGACCCGGCTGGAGCCCGCCGAGCGGGAGCTGTTCGTGGAGACGGCCCTGGAGTCGGGGCTGACGCTGCGCGGGATCATCGACCGGGTGGACATCGCGCCGGCCGGGGATGTGCGAATCGTCGACTACAAGACGGGGAAGGCGCCCGCGCCGCAGTTCGCGGGCGAGGCGCTCTTTCAGATGAAGTTCTACGCCCTGGTGCTGTGGCGGCTGCGCGGCACGGTGCCGCGCCGGCTCCAGCTGGTCTATCTGGGCAGCGGCGAGGTGCGGACGTACGACCCGGTGGAGCGGGATCTGCTCGGGGTGGAGCGCAAGGTGCTGGCCCTGTGGGAGGCGATCCGGCTGGCGACGGAGACGGGGGATTTCCTGCCGCGCCGGACGAAGCTGTGCGGCTGGTGCGACCACCAGGCGCACTGTCCGGAATTCGGCGGCACTCCCCCGCCGTTTCCGCTGCCCGTCATCCCGGCTCAGTCCCGGGGCGGTGACTCCGGCAGAATGGACGCGGTCTAGCGAAGGAGATCCCGTGGCGATCCGCGTCCTACTGGTCGATGATCAACCGCTGCTGCGTACCGGCTTCCGGATGATCCTGGAGGCGGAGCAGGATCTGGCGGTCGTCGGCGAGGCGGGGGACGGTCTGCAGGCCCTCGACCAGGTGCGGGCGCTCCAGCCCGACGTGGTGCTCATGGACATCCGGATGCCGCGGATGGACGGAGTGGAGGCGACCCGGCAGATCACCGGTCCCGGGCGGGACGGCCCGGCGAAGGTGCTGGTGCTGACCACCTTCGACCTCGACGAGTACGTGGTGGAGGCGCTGCGCGCCGGGGCCAGCGGCTTTCTGCTGAAGGACGCTCCGGCCACCGAGCTGGTGCAGGCCATCCGGGTGGTGGCGGCGGGCGAGGCCATGCTGGCGCCGAGCATCACGCGCCGGCTGCTCGACAAGTACGCCGGGCATCTGCCGTCGGGTGAGGAGCCGGTTCCGGACACCCTGCACACGCTCACCGAGCGCGAGGTCGAGGTGCTCAAGCTGGTGGCCCGGGGGCTGTCGAACGCGGAGATCGCCGCGGATCTGTTCGTCAGCGAGACGACGGTCAAGACGCATGTGGGCCATGTGCTGACCAAGCTGGGGCTGCGGGACCGGGTGCAGGCCGCGGTGTACGCGTACGAGAGCGGGCTGGTCCGCCCCGGCGCGCAGTAGCCGGGAGGCGTGCGCCGGGGCGGGGCGGGCGTCAGTCCGTGGGCGACTTCTTGATCTCCCAGAAGCGGAAGACCGTCGAGGCGTCCAGGGTCCACTGGAGCCCGGAGATGGATTCCTGGGCCACCGCGTACTGCTTGCCCTGCCACAGCGGCAGCATCGGCACATCGTCGGCGACCAGGTTCTGGATCTTCTGGAAGTCGCCGACCGTGGCCGCGCGGCTGGGCTGGCCGGCGGTGGCCGGTATGAGCTGGCCGGTCAGCTGCGCCTGGGTGTAGTGGTTGGCCAGGACGTTGCCGGAGCCGAAGAACGGGGCGACGAAGTTGTCCGGGTCCGGGTAGTCGGGCACCCAGCCCTTGACGTAGACGGGGTAGTCGCCTGCGGCCACGCCCTTCTCGTAGGCGGCGACGTCGGTGCTCTTCACGTCGACGTCGAACAGCCCGCTGGCGTTGAGCTGCTTGGCGATCTCCTGCAGGCCGGGCACGGTGCCGGGGCCGTAGCGGATCGGGGTGCCCCACAGGGTGAGCTTGACCTTGCCGGTGATCCCCTCCTCACGCAGCGCCTGCTTGGCCTTCTCGGGCTGCGGCCGGTCGCCGTACTTGTCGAAGAAGGCCGTGTTGTGGCCGGTGATACCGGCCGGGACGACCGAGTACAGCGGCTCGGCGGTGCGCTTGTAGACGTCCCGGACCAGGGTGGAGCGGTCGAGGAGGTACGCCATCGCCTTGCGGACGCCCAGCTTTCCGGCCACCGCGTCCTTCATGTTGAAGACCAGGTGCTGGACCTCGGCGCCGGTGCCCTCGACGACGTTCAGGTTCTTGCCGCCGCTGAGGGACTCGGCCTGGAGGTCGGCCAGGTCCTTCATGGCCAGTCCGCGGTAGGCGAGGTCCACGTCGCCGTTCTGGACGGCGTTCTTCAGCTCCTGCTGGCGGCCCTGGTAGAACTTCAGGGTCATCCCGGTGTTCTGGGCCTCGGCGGGGCCCTCGTACTCGCCGTTGACCGAGAAGTCCGCCTCCTTCTTGCTGAAGGAGTCCAGCTTGTAGACGCCGGAGCCGATCGCCTTGTTGTCGGTGCGCAGCTTGTCGGCCGGGTATTCGCTGTGGTCCACGATGGACCCGGCGCCGGAGGCGATCTTCTGCGGGAAGGTGGCGTCCGGGGTCTTCAGATTGAAGACGACGGTCCGCTCGTCCGGGGTCTTGATGTTCCCGATGGTGGAGAGCATCACCGCGGGGCCGTTCTCGTCGTTGATCCGCATGGTGCGCTCGAACGAGAACTTGACGTCCTCGGCGGTGAGCGGATGTCCGTTGGAGAACTTCAGGTCGTTCCGCAGGGTGCAGGTGAAGACCTGGCTGGAGTTGTCCTTGAAGCGGCACTTCTCCGCCGCCTCCGGCTGCGGGGTGGTGCCGCCCTTGGGGAAGCTCAGCAGCGACTGGAACACGTTGTTGAACAACAGCCAGGAGCCCGGGTCGTAGCCGGATGCCGGGTCGGTCGCCAGCACCTCGTCCGACATACCCATGACGACGTGCTCACCGCTGCCCGCGGCGTCCCCGTCCTCGCTCCCACAGCCGGTGAGCAGGGCGGCGGCAAGGCCCGCTCCGAGCGGGGCTGCCAGCCACTGATCACGTTTCCTCACGGGTGGTTTCCTCACAGTTTCGTCGTCTGGTTATCCGGCCCCCGTCTGGCGTTACGTCAGCTGTCGGCGCCTCGGCCCAGCTCCCAGAGCTGCAGCATGGTCGAGGAGTCGAACGCGTATTCGGCCCCGGTGATGTTCTCTCGCGCCGCCACATAGGTGTTCCCCTGCCACAGCGGCAGATAGGGCACATCGTCGGCGACGGTGTTCTGGATGGCCTGGAAGTCTCCGGCCGTGCGGGTGCGCTGGCTCTCCTGCCGGGTCCGCGGGATCAACTTGTCCTGCACGCTGTTGTTGCGGTAGGGCGAGTTGAGGAAGTTGTCCTTGGTCAGGAAGGGCGCGACGTAGTTGTCCGGGTCCGGGAAGTCCGGCAGCCATCCCATGCCGTAGGCGGCGTACTCGCGCTTGGGGAGGTTGGGGCGGAACTCGGTCCAGCGGACGCCCTTGATCTTGACCTTGAACAGACCGCTGCGGTTGAGCTGGCTCCGCAGCTCCTTGAACTCCTGGGCGGTCTCCGGACCGTAATGGTCCGTCGTGTACGTCAGGGTCAGCTTCACCGGGGTGCTGATCCCGGCGTTGCGCAGGGCGCTGCGGGCGGCGGCGGGGTCGGGGTCGCCGTACTCGTTGTAGAACGAGTTGGTGTGCGAGGCGACGTTGTTCGGGATCAGCGAGTAGAGGGGCTCGGCGGTCCGCTTGTAGACGTCGCGGACCAGTGCCTGACGGTCCACCAGATGGGCGATGGCCTGCCGTACGGCCTTGGACCTGACCGAGGGGGCGTCGGTGTCGAAGACGAGGTAGCGGATGCCCTGGCCGGAGGACTCGAAGAGCCGGACGCCCTTGACCTCGCCCTTGTTGAGCTTGTCGATCTGGCCGGGCGAGAAGCCGCGGTGCACCGCGTCGATGTCACCCTTCGTCAGCGCCTTCTCCATCGCCGAGGCGGATTCGAAGAACCGCATCTCGACCTTGTCGCTGTCCGGCTTCACATCGCCCTGGTAGTTCGGGTTCCGGCTGAAGCGGACCTTCACCAGCCGGTTGTCGCGCACCTCGGTCTTCGCCTGGTACGGGCCCGAACCCACCAGGTCGAAGCCCTTGTGCAGCGCGTTCGCCTGATAGACCTCGCTGTCCAGGATGGCCGCGGCCGGGGTGGTGAGCTTGGACGGGAAGGTCGCGTCGGGCGCGCGGAGATGGATGACGACCTCGCGGGAGGTGGGGGTCTCCACCGTGTCCACGTTCGAGAGCAGGGAGACCGGGCCGTTGCGGTCCTTGATCCGCAGCATCCGGTCGAGGGAGAACTTGACGTCCTCGGAGGTGAGCGCGTGACCGTTGGAGAACTCCAGCCCGCTGCGCAGGGTGCAGCGGTACTGCTCGCTCTGCCGGTCCTGGAAGCCGCACTTCTGCGCGGCGTCGGGTATCGGCTCGGTTCCCGAGCGGGGCAGCCGCATCAGCGTCTGGAGGCTGTTGTGCAGCACGCTCCACGAGGCGAAGTCGTATGCCTGGGCGGGGTCCAGCGGGGCGGGCGCCACCTTCGACGCCTCGATCCGGTCGGTGCTCCCCAGGACGATGGCGCCGTCGTCCGTGCCCGAGCCGTCGGATCCACCGCATGCGGTGAGCGCTGACGTCAGTAGGCCCGCCACGGCCGGCAGCGCGAGCGACTTGCGCTTCATTGTCGGGAGTCTCCCTGCGATCGATCAACCACTCGCGATGAGATTAGACCGAGGCGCCAGTCATGCTCAGACACAACGAAGTTGAGGCGATATCACGCACCGTTAACGGATAAGGGCCGACCGATATCCGAACACGGTCGCGTATCGTACGACGCGTCACCAATCCGGACACAAGGGCGCGCCCAGATCACACCAAACGGGACGCGCAGCAGATACCCACCTCATCTGTCGACGGCATATGCAGTGATAAACATCACGCCCGAAATGCCGCCGCCGTCACACAAAAACGCGGACCGCGTTATTCAGTCTGCAATTTACAGACATACGCTCAGTACGCGATCAGTGCATTACTGTGACCAGTGAGCGGAGAAATGGAAGATCGACTTCTTCCAGCGATCCGACGACCGTACGGCCCGCCGCGGGCTCGATCGGTACGACGGACGGGACCGCCAGCACCTGGCACCCCGCCGCCTCGGCAGCCCGGACCCCGGTCGCCGTGTCCTCGATGACCACGCACCGCGCCGGGTCGGCGGCCAGCCCCGCGGCGGCGAACAGATACGGGTCGGGGTGCGGCTTGGTACGGCCGATCTCGTCGCCCGCGACCGTCAGCGCGAAGTTCTCAACGCCGATCGACCGCAGCAGCCGGTCCATGACCCGCCGGTGCGAGGCGGAGACCAGGGCGGTCGGCACCCCGTGCGCGCCCAGCTCGGTCAGCAGCCGGCGCGCACCGGGCAGCATGGGCACGGTGCCGTCCAGCAGCTCGGTGAATCGGCTGTTGAGCAGGCCGGACAGCTCCGCGAGGGCGATGTCGGCGCCGGTGGCCTCGATGAGGAACGAGGCGCTGCGGGTCATCGGGCCGCCGACCACCACCTCGCGGTACTCCTCGGCGAGGGCGTGGCCCAGCTCGGCGAAGATGGACACTTCCGCGTCCCACCAGATGTCCTCGGTGTCCACCAGGGTGCCGTCCATGTCGAGCAGGACCGCCTGGAGGGCGGACCCTTCGGCCGAACGGGTGTCGACGGCGGGGATGCTGCTGGTCATCCAAACACCTCCGGATACGGGGCACGAAGGCCGGCCCCCTTCCACGATGTGGAAGACGACCGGCCTCTACCGGATCGACCAGTCTACGACGCGTCGCGTCGCGGCGCCCCTGGAAGGCGCTCCCATTACCGAGCGTTGAAGTACTTGGCCTCCGGGTGATGAATGACGATCGCGTCGGTCGACTGCTCGGGGTGCAGCTGGAACTCCTCGGAGAGCTTCACCCCGATCCGCTCCGGCTCCAGCAGATCGGCGATCTTCGCCCGGTCTTCCAGGTCGGGGCAGGCGCCGTAGCCGAGCGAGAAGCGCGCGCCGCGGTACTTCAGCGCGAACATGTCCTCGATGTCGCCGGGGTCCTCACCGGCGTAGCCCAGCTCGGCCCGGACCCGGGCGTGCCAGTACTCGGCCAGCGCCTCGGCGAGCTGCACGGACAGCCCGTGCAGCTCCAGGTAGTCGCGGTAGGAGTCGGCGGCGAACAGCTCGGCGGTCGCCTCGCCGATCTTCGAGCCGACGGTGACCACCTGGAGGCCGACCACATCGGTCTCGCCGGACTCCTCGGGCCGGAAGAAGTCCGCCATGCACAGGCGGCGGCCGCGGCGCTGGCGCGGGAAGGTGAAGCGGGTCCGCTCGCTGCCGTCCTCGTTGAGCAGGACCAGGTCGTCGCCCTTGGAGACGCAGGGGAAGTAGCCGTAGACCACGGCGGCCTCCAGCAGGTTCTCCGTACGCAGCTTGTCCAGCCAGCCGCGCAGCCGCGGGCGTCCCTCGGACTCCACCAGCTCCGCGTAGCTCGGGCCGTCGCCCGTGCGGGCCTCCTTCAGCCCCCACTGGCCCTTGAACAGCGCGCCCTCGTCCAGCCAGGTGGCGTAGTCGACCTGCTGGATGCCCTTGACGACGCGGGTGCCCCAGAAGGGCGGGGTGGGCACCGGGTTGTCGGTGGCGACATCCGAGCGCGAGGGGCCCTCCGGCTCCGGGTCGCTCAGCGCCGTGTTCCGCTTGGGCACCCGGCGCTGCTTGAGCGCGGGCAGCTCCGCGCCGGGGACGCCGCGCTTGACGGCGATGAGGGCGTCCATCAGGCGCAGCCCCTCGAAGGCGTCGCGGGCGTAGCGGACCTCGCCCTCGTAGATCTCGTGGAGATCCTGTTCGACGTAGGCACGGGTGAGGGCGGCGCCGCCGAGGATGACGGGGTAGTCGGAGGCCAGCTTGCGCTGGTTCAGCTCCTGAAGGTTCTCCTTCATGATCACGGTGGACTTCACCAGCAGGCCGGACATGCCGATGACGTCGGCGCGGTTCTCCTTGGCGGCGTCCAGGATCGCGGAGACCGGCTGCTTGATGCCGAGGTTGACGACGTTGTAGCCGTTGTTGGAGAGGATGATGTCGACGAGGTTCTTGCCGATGTCGTGGACGTCGCCGCGGACGGTGGCGAGCACGATCGTGCCCTTGCCGTCGTCGTCCGTCTTCTCCATGTGCGGCTCCAGGTGGGCCACCGCGGTCTTCATCACCTCGGCGGACTGGAGCACGAACGGCAGCTGCATCTGGCCGGAGCCGAAGAGCTCGCCGACGACCTTCATACCCTCCAGCAGCGTCTGGTTGACGATGTCGAGGGCGGGCCGCTCGGTGAGGGCTTCGTCGAGGTCGGCCTCCAGCCCCTTGCGCTCGCCGTCGATGATGCGCCGCTGCAGGCGCTCGTCCAGCGGCAGGGCCAGCAGTTCCTCTGCCTTGCCCGCCTTGAGGGACTTCGCGGTGGCGCCCTCGAAGAGCGCCATCAGCTTCTGCAGCGGGTCGTAGTCCTCGGCGCGGCGGTCGTAGATCAGGTCGAGGGCCGTGGTGACCTGCTCGTCGTCGAACCGCGCGATCGGGAGGATCTTGGACGCGTGCACGATCGCCGAGTCCAGCCCGGCCTTGACGCATTCGTCCAGGAAGACGGAGTTGAGCAGGATGCGGGCGGCCGGGTTGAGGCCGAAGGAGATGTTCGACAGGCCCAGCGTCGTCTGCACGTCCGGGTGGCGGCGCTTGAGCTCGCGGATCGCCTCGATGGTGGCGATGCCGTCCTTGCGGGACTCCTCCTGACCGGTACAGATGGTGAAGGTCAGGGTGTCGATGAGGATGTCCGACTCGTGGATGCCCCAGTTGCCGGTGAGGTCGGCGATGATCCGCTGGGCGATCTCGACCTTCTTCTCCGGCGTGCGCGCCTGGCCCACCTCGTCGATGGTCAGCGCGATCAGCGCGGCGCCGTGCTCGCGGGCGAGCTGGGTGACCTTGGCGAAGCGGGACTCGGGGCCGTCGCCGTCCTCGTAGTTGACCGAGTTGATGACGGCCCGGCCGCCCAGCTTCTCCAGACCTGCCTGGATGACGTCCACCTCGGTGGAGTCCAGCACGATGGGCAGGGTGGAGGCGGTGGCGAAGCGGCCCGCCAGCTCCTGCATGTCGGCGACGCCGTCGCGGCCGACGTAGTCGACGCACAGGTCGAGCAGGTGGGCGCCTTCGCGGATCTGCTCGCGGGCCAGCTCCACGCAGTCGTCCCAGCGGGCCTCCAGCATGGCCTCGCGGAACTTCTTCGACCCGTTGGCGTTCGTCCGCTCGCCGATGGCCAGGTACGAGGTGTCCTGGCGGAACGGCACCGTCTGGTACAGCGACGCGGCGCCCGGCTCGGGGCGCGGCTCGCGCGCGGTCGGGGTCAGGTCACGGACCCGCTCGACGACCTGGCGCAGATGCTCGGGCGTGGTGCCGCAGCAGCCGCCGACCAGGGACATCCCGTACTCGCGGACGAAGGTCTCCTGGGCGTCGGCCAGCTCGCCCGGGGTGAGCGGGTAGTGGGCGCCGTCCTTGCCGAGCACCGGCAGGCCCGCGTTCGGCATGCAGGACAGCGGGATGCGCGAGTGGCGGGCGAGGTAGCGCAGGTGCTCGCTCATCTCGGCCGGGCCGGTCGCGCAGTTGAGGCCGATCATGTCGATGCCGAGCGGCTCCAGGGCGGTAAGCGCCGCGCCGATCTCGGAGCCCAGCAGCATCGTGCCGGTGGTCTCGACGGTGACCGAGCAGATCACCGGCAGGTTCGTGCCGGTGACCTCCAGGGCCCGGCGGGCGCCGAGGATCGAGGCCTTGGTCTGCAGCAGGTCCTGGGTGGTCTCCACCAGCAGCGCGTCCGCGCCACCGGCGATCATGCCCTCGGCGTTCTGCTGGTAGGCGTCGCGCAGCGTGGTGTACGGGGCGTGGCCCAGCGTCGGCAGCTTGGTGCCCGGGCCCATCGAGCCCAGCACCCAGCGCTGCTGCCCGGTCGAGGCGGTGTACTCGTCCGCCACCTCGCGGGCGATCCGGACGCCCGCCTCGGACAGTTCGAAGACCCGCTCGGGGATGTCGTACTCGCCCAGCGCCGCGTGGTTGGCGCCGAAGGTGTTGGTCTCCACGCAGTCCACGCCCACCGCGAAGTACGCGTCGTGGACCGAGCGGACGATGTCGGGGCGGGTGATGTTGAGGATCTCGTTGCAGCCTTCGAGCTGCTGGAAGTCATCGAGCGTGGGGTCCTGCGCCTGAAGCATCGTGCCCATCGCGCCGTCGGCGACGACTACCCGGGAGGCGAGTGCCTCGCGGAAGGCGTCGACTCGGGCGGCGGATGCGGACGATGACGTGTGCGAGGCCATGGATGTGCTCCCTGGAGTGCGACGGCTGTCGGCTTTGCGCCCTCACTTCGGGAGGGCGCACCAGGCCAGCCTAGCTGCCAGGGGCCGGAGGGAGGCGGGTGTCCCATCAGCCGGACGGAGATCCTCCGGTCGGCCGCGGCGGGCTGGTGATCATCTACGTTTGGCTGTGTGTACCGCGGAGTCGACATGGACCGATAGTGTTCAGCATTGTCGAACCGCAGTCAGGAGGTTGGCGATGCCACGGAACATCCAGTCGTTGGAGCGGGCTGCCGCGATGCTACGCCTGCTCGCCGGGGGCGAGCGCCGGCTGGGACTGTCCGACATCGCCTCCACCCTCGGCCTCGCCAAAGGGACCGCCCACGGCATCCTGCGCACCCTCCAGCAGGAGGGGTTCGTCGAGCAGGACGAGAACTCGGGCCGCTATCAGCTGGGCGCCGAGCTGCTGCGGCTGGGCAACAGCTATCTGGACGTCCACGAGCTGCGCGCCCGCGCCCTGGTGTGGACGGACGACCTGGCGCGCTCCAGCGGCGAGAGCGTCTACCTCGGCGTACTGCACCAGCAGGGTGTGCTCATCGTCCACCATGTCTTCCGGCCGGACGACAGCCGTCAGGTGCTGGAGGTCGGCGCCATGCAGCCGCTGCACTCCACCGCCCTGGGCAAGGTGCTGTCCGCGTACGACCCGGTGGCACACAGCGAGGCGGCCGAGGGCGTCCGGGAGCCGCTCACCAAGCGCACGGTGACCGAGACGGACGCGTTCGAGGGCGTCCTGGCGCTCACCCGGGCGCGCGGCTGGGGCTCGGACGTGGAGGAGACCTGGGAGGGCGTCGCCTCGGTCGCGGCCCCGGTGCACGACCGGCGGCGGCTGCCGGTGGGGGCCGTGGGGATCGCGGGTGCGGTGGAGCGGGTGTGCGAGGACGGGGAGCTCCGCTCCGAGCTGGTCGCCGCCGTACGGGACTGCGCGCGGGCGGTCTCCCGCGATCTGGGCGCCGGGCGCTTCTGACCCCGGCCGCTCCCGGCGCCGGCCCGGGCCGACCTTGGCCCGCCCCCGGTGCCGACCCGGGCCGACCTGTGCCGCTCCCCGGCGCCGACCTGGAGCGAAAGCCCTGACCAGGACTTTTGACCCAGGTCTATGGTCATTCATCACGGTTTCACATCCTCCAGAGTTTTCCTCCCCCGACCCTTGACGGGGTCTTCGCCGTGAAGAAAACTGCCGTTCATCGGTCGGCATTGTCGAACACCTGACGGCAATATTCGCTATGGTGGACTCGCCGCGGGCCGACCAACGCCCTCCCAAGAGGGCGCGAATCCTCGGCGGGACCGGGGGTTCGCCTTCCCCTGGACGAAGGACAAAGGAGTCGCGGGTGTCCAGCTCCGACATCTTCATCGGCGAGACCATCGGTACCGCCGTGCTCACCCTGCTCGGCTGTGGTGTCGTCGCAGGCGTTATCTTGAAGCGATCCAAGGCGTTCGACGCGGGATGGCTGGCGATCACCTTCGGGTGGGGCTTCGCCGTCCTCACCGGCGCATACATATCGGCGCCGCTCTCCGGCGCGCACCTCAACCCGGCGGTGACCCTCGGCCTCGCGATCGAGGGCGGCACCAAGTGGGGCGACGTGCCGATCTACTTCCTGGGCCAGATCACCGGCGCCATCATCGGCGCGGTGCTGGTGTGGCTCGCCTACGTGGGCCACTTCCAGGCGCATCTCACCGACCGCGAGATCGTCGGCGGTCCGGGCGCCCAGGACACGAAGAAGGCCGACACCGCCGAGGCATCCGACGCGGGCCCGGTGCTGGGGGTCTTCTCCACCGGCCCGGAGATCCGGAACACCGCTCAGAACCTGGCCACCGAGATCATCGCCACCGCCGTGCTGGTCCTCGGCATCCTCACCCAGGGACTGAACGGCGAGGGCAAGGGTCTGGGCACGCTCGGCGTCCTGATCACCGCCCTGTTCGTGGTCGGCATCGGCCTCTCGCTCGGCGGCCCGACCGGCTACGCCATCAACCCGGTGCGTGACCTGGGTCCGCGCATCGTGCACGCCCTCCTGCCGCTGCCCAACAAGGGCGGCTCGGACTGGGGCTACGCCTGGATTCCCGTCGTCGGTCCGCTGCTCGGCGGAGCCCTCGCCGGCGGCATCTACGAGATCGCCTTCGCCTAGCCCCCACCCCAACGGACTCGCAGGAGAGCAACCCACCATGACCGACACCCACACCACGAGCGCCTCCTCCCACGGACACGGTCCGTTCATCGCCGCCATCGACCAGGGCACCACGTCCAGCCGCTGCATCGTCTTCGACCGGGACGGGCGCATCGTCTCGGTCGACCAGAAGGAGCACGAGCAGATTTTCCCCAAGCCGGGGTGGGTCGAACACAACGCGGCCGAGATCTGGCAGAACGTGCAGGAGGTCGTGACCGGCGCGATCACCAAGGCCGAGATCACCTCCGCCGACGTCAAGGCGATCGGCATCACCAACCAGCGCGAGACCACCCTGCTGTGGGACAAGAACACCGGCGAGCCGGTGCACAACGCGCTGGTCTGGCAGGACACCCGGACCGACGCCCTCTGCCGGGAGCTGGGCCGCAACGTCGGCCAGGACCGCTTCCGCCGCGAGACGGGTCTCCCGCTGGCGTCCTACTTCGCCGGGCCCAAGATCCGCTGGCTGCTCGACAACGTCGAGGGGCTGCGCGAGCGCGCCGAGGCCGGTGACCTCCTCTTCGGCACCATGGACTCCTGGGTCATCTGGAACCTGACCGGCGGGGTCAACGGCGGGGTGCACGTCACCGACGTCACCAACGCCTCCCGCACCATGCTGATGAACCTGCACACCCTCGACTGGGACCCGAAGATCCTCACGTCGATGAACATCCCGGCCGCCGTGCTGCCGAAGATCCGCTCCTCCGCCGAGGTCTACGGGCGCAGCGCCGAGGGCATCCTCCAGGGCGTGCCCGTCGCCTCCGCGCTCGGTGACCAGCAGGCGGCCCTGTTCGGCCAGACCTGTTTCGCCGAGGGCGAGGCCAAGTCCACGTACGGCACCGGCACCTTCCTGCTGATGAACACCGGCGACGAGCCGGTCAACTCCTACAACGGCCTGCTGACCACCGTCGGCTACCGGATCGGCGACCAGAAGCCGGTGTACGCCCTGGAGGGCTCCATCGCGGTCACCGGTTCGCTGGTGCAGTGGATGCGCGACCAGATGGGGCTGATCAACAGCGCCGCCGAGATCGAGACCCTGGCCAGTTCGGTGGAGGACAACGGCGGCGCGTACTTCGTGCCCGCGTTCTCCGGGCTGTTCGCCCCGTACTGGCGCGACGACGCGCGCGGCGTGATCGCGGGTCTGACCCGCTACGTCACCAAGGCGCACATCGCGCGGGCCGTGCTGGAGGCCACCGCCTGGCAGACCCGCGAGATCGTCGACGCGATGACCAAGGACTCCGGCGTCGAGCTGAGCGCGCTCAAGGTCGACGGCGGAATGACCTCCAACAACCTGCTGATGCAGACCCTCTCGGACGCCCTCGACGCACCCGTGGTGCGCCCGATGGTCGCCGAGACCACCTGTCTCGGCGCCGCCTACGCCGCCGGTCTGGCCGTCGGCTTCTGGCCGGACATCGACGCGCTGCGTGCCAACTGGCGCCGGGCCGCCGAGTGGACCCCCCGTATGGACGCGGATGTACGGGACCGCGAGTACAAGAGCTGGCTCAAGGCCGTGCAGCGGACCATGGGCTGGATCGAGGACGAGGAGTAATCTCACATGACCCCCCTGCAGAGCGTCCCTTCCCTCGGGACGCACCCGGCTGCCGGTTCGCACCCGACCCGCGCCGAAACCCGGGAACAGCTGTCCAAGGCTTCGTACGACCTCCTGGTGATCGGTGGCGGCATCCTGGGCATCACCACTGCCTGGCACGCCGCGCAGTCCGGACTGCGGGTGGCCATGGTGGACGCCGGCGACTTCGCCGGCGCCACCTCCTCCGCCTCCTCCAAGCTGCTCCACGGCGGCCTGCGCTACCTCCAGACCGGCGCGGTCAAGCTCGTCGCCGAGAACCACTTCGAGCGGCGCGCGGTCTCGCGCAGCGTCGCGCCGCACCTGTCCAACCCGCTCACCTTCTACCTGCCGGTCTACAAGGGCGGCCCGCACGGCGCGGCCAAGCTGGGCGCGGGCGTCTTCGCGTACTCGGCGCTGTCCGCGTTCCGCGACGGCGTCGGTCATGTGATCAACGCCGAGAAGGCCGCGCGGGACGTCCCGGAGCTGCGCACCGAGGGGCTGCGGGCGGTCGCCGTGTACGGCGACGGGCAGATGAACGACAGCCGCATGGCCCTGATGACGGTCCGGGCCGCGGTCGACGCGGGCGCCACCGTCCTCAACCACGCCGAGGTCACCGGGTTGCGCAAGACGGACGGCCGGGTCACCGGGGCGGAGCTGAAGGACCGCACCGACGGCACCGAGTTCGGCGTCGACGCCCGGCTGGTGCTCAACGCCACCGGCCCCTGGGTGGACCACCTGCGCCGGATGGAGGACCCGGGCGCGGCGCCGTCCATCCGCCTCTCCAAGGGCGCTCACCTGGTCCTCAAGCGCACCTCCCCGTGGCGGGCGGCGCTGGCCACGCCCATCGACAAGTACCGCATCACCTTCGCCCTCCCCTGGGAGGACATGCTGCTGCTCGGCACCACCGACGAGCCGTTCGAGGGCGATCCGGCCGATGTCGCGGTCAACGAGGCGGACACCGCCCAGATCCTGGACGAGGCCGCCTTCTCCATCCGCGACCAGCAGCTCTCCCGCGACCTGATCACGTACTCGTTCGCGGGGCTGCGGGTGCTGCCGGGCGGCCCCGGCGACACCGCCAAGGCCAAGCGGGAGACGGTCGTCACCGAGGGCAAGGGCGGCATGCTCTCGATAGCCGGCGGTAAGTGGACCACCTTCCGCCACATCGGCCGCACGGTGATGAGCAAGCTCGCCCAGCTGCCGGGGCGTCCGCTCGCGGACGACATGGAGCCGATCGGGCAGCTGCCCAAGCACATGCCGCTGCCCGGGCTCGCCAATCCGCACGCTGTCGCCCACCGGCTGATGGTGGACGGCGGTACGCCCGGCCCGCGCATGGCCGCGGACACCGCGCGCCACCTGGCGACCCACTACGGTTCGCTCTCCTTCGACATCGCGCGGCTGGCGAGCGGGGACGCGGCGCTCGCCGAGCGGATTCACCCGGACGCCCCGGAAATCTGGGCCCAGGTCGTCTACGCCCGGGACCACGAGTGGGCGCAGACGGCGGACGACGTACTGCGGCGCCGCACCACGCTGACGATCCGCGGTCTGGACGACGAGGGCATTCGCGGCCGGGTGGAGGAGCTGCTGGCCAAGCGGGGCTGAAGTCTTCTGGTTGACGGCTGGGTGAGGAGACGTTTCTCCTCACCCAGCCGTCGTGTGTGCGGGGGCCGTACGTGAGGCTGCGCGGGAGGCTTCGGCGGCAGGCGGGACCTTACTCGCGAGTTAAAAAATCGCGGAATCACTCTTGCCTTCTTCGGCGCCACGCGCATCAATAGCTTTCCGTCCACGCGTGACGGACAGTCAGATTGCGCGGGCGCACCCCCCACAAACCCACCGCTCACTTCCCCCACCCGGAAGGCAGTCCCCCATGAGAAGCATCAAGCTCGGGATAGGCACGGCAATGGGAGCAGCAGCACTGGCCGCCGGCGCGCTCGCGCTGGCGCCGAGCGCGGTCGCGGTCACCCCGACCACCGCGACCCTGACGGCCGACTGCGGAACGTACGGTTCGGGTCTCGCGACGCTGACGGCCACGCAGAGCGGCACCGCCGCGACCATCACCCTGTCCTCGGGTGCGATCAAGGCGCCGATCGACGTCCCGGCGGGCGCGGTCAGCTCGACCCTGACGCTGTCGAAGAACGGCTCCGGCACCACGACGTTCACCGGCAATTCCAACCCGGCCATCAAGACCGGCGCCGATGTGACCACCGGCCCGCTCAAGGGCACCGTGGCCGCCGGTGATGTACTGGAGGCCAAGTCGCTGAAGCTGGTGATCTTCGGTCTGATCACGGTGAACTGCACCTCCACCTCGGCGCAGTCACCGGGCCCCTTCACCTTCTGAGCCCCTTCTTCCGAGCCGCTCGGCGGCAACCGACAACGGACCGGCGGCGTCCCTCGAAGACGCCGCCGGTCCGCGCGCGTCATAATGGACCCATACATCGGATGTTTGACCCGGAGGTCCATCATGGCGGTCACCGACGAGGCGATCGAAAAAATCAAGGGCATGATCGTCTCGGGTGCGCTGCGCCCGGGTGACCGGCTTCCCAAGGAGAGCGAGCTGGCCGCGGATCTGGGCCTGTCCCGCAACTCACTGCGCGAGGCCGTCCGCGCGCTGTCCCTGATCCGCATCCTCGACGTACGGCAGGGCGACGGTACGTACGTCACCAGCCTCGACCCCCAGCTGCTGCTGGAGGCGCTGAGCTTCGTCGTGGACTTCCACCGGGACGACACCGTCCTGGAGTTCCTGGCGGTACGCCGCATCCTGGAGCCCGCGGCCACGGCGCAGGCCTGCAGCCGGATCAGCGATGTCCAGCTGGACGCCCTCGACGCCCAGCTGGACGCGCTGGGGCAGACGCCGTCGGTGGAGGAACTGGTCGCCTGCGACCTCGAATTCCACCGGGGGATCGTCCACGCGTCGGGGAATTCGGTGCTCTGCTCCCTCCTGGACGGGCTCTCCGGCCCCACGACCCGCGCCCGCGTCTGGCGCGGCCTCACCCAGGAGGACGCGGTCAGCCGCACCCTCCACGAACACCGCGCGATCCTGAGCGCGCTCCGGGACCGCGACGCGGAGGCGGCGCGGTCGTGGGCGACGGTGCATGTCGCGAGCGTGGAGCAGTGGCTGCGGTCCACGCTGTGAGGCCCCGGGGGTCTGTCCCCCACCCCGCCCCTATCCGACCCGGGGCCCCGCCCCGACCCCCGCTCCTCAAACGCCGGAGGGGCTGGATGGCGGCGCAGCGCCGCCCCGAC
>NZ_JBEXVE010000031.1:0-115923 GCF_040629205.1 Streptomyces sp. NPDC005962
CGCCCCGCCGGCGGCGGGGGGGGGCCCCCCCCCCCCCCCCCCCCCGGGCGCCGCCCGGGGCGGGCCCCCCGCGCCCCCGGGGGCGCGCCCCGGGCCGAACCCGGAGCGCGCCCGGGCGGAGGCGTTACGGCCGCAGGGCCGGGTCGCGCTCCACCTCGCGGTGGTCCAGCTTCGTGTTGGGGCGGGCCAGGGGCTCGGAGGTGGCCGGGACGCCCGCCCACTTCTGGACGGCCGCCGTCGCCTTCGCCTTCTCGTCCGCCGTCAGCTGGGCGATGTTGGAGCCGTGGTTGCCGCCGGGGGCCGTGTAGACGTAGGAGTCGCGCGCGCCCTTGCCCGGGCGGAACGGTTCGGCGCCCCACGGGTCGTTCTCCCCGTAGACGAACAGCATCCGCCGCGCGTCATGGCGGACCCAGCGGTCCACGTCCCGCATCGCGCCCGCCTTGAAGCGCATCGGGATGTCGCGCGGGACGTAGTTGCGCGGGTTGTAGATGCCGGGGTAGCGCAGCAGGCCGTCCAGGTGCGGGGTCTTGAAGGTGGGGGCGCCCAGTTCGGTGCCCGCCTGGTAGTAGTACGGGGTGTAGGTCTCCAGGCCCTGGTCGGTGTAGGCGGAGAAGCCGGAGATCTCGTCGATGAACTTGTACAGCTCATCGGTGGAGGCCGTGGTCACGGGGACGTCCGCGCAGTCCTTCAGCAGGTGGTACTGCCAGAAGGCCCACACCAGGTCGAGGACGACGTTCTCGTACGCCTTGTCGGCGCTGCCGACGACCTTGAAGGTCTGCTTCTCCTCGTCGGCCCACTTCTGGTAGCGCGCCACGATCTCGTCGCGCCGTACGAGCGCCTCGCGCTGGACCGCGTTGAGCTTGGTGCGGCATTCGGCGGTGCCGACGCCCGCGAAGAAGCGGTCGTAGGCCGAGTCCTCGTCGTTGACGACGTCGTTGGGGGCGACGTAGGCGATGGTGCCCGCCATGTCCTTCGGGTAGAAGCGGCGGTAATAGGTGGCGGTCATGCCGCCCTTGCTGCCGCCGGTGGCGAGCCACTTCTTGCCGTAGACGCGGTGCAGCGCCCGGTACAGCCGGTGCTGGTCGCTGGCGGCCTGCCAGATGTCGAGCTTCGACCAGTCGGCGGGCTGGGGCCGCGACGGCGTGAAGAACCGATACTCCATGGACACCTGGTTGCCGTCCACGATCGTCGTGGGCTCACTGCGGCGCGGCGTGGTGTTGACGTTGTAGCCGGAGGTGAAGAACACCGTCGGCCGGTCGGTGGCCTTGTGCAGCAGGGTGAACCGCTGCGTGAAGGTGCCCTTGGACGGATACCGGTGGTCGACCGGCTGCCGGTAGGTGAAGACGAGGAAGCGGTAGCCGTCGTACGGCTGCTCCTCGACGAAGCTCATCCCGGGTATCGCCAGGACGCGTTCCTTGATGTCCGGCTCGCCCGCGGGGGTGGCCGCTGCCACCGGTGCGCTGCCCGCACCGGCGCCGACCGCCCCCACGATTATCACGAGCGACAACAGCCATCTGAGCGCCTTGCCCATTCGCCCTCCCCTTGGGTGCACCTCAGGAGTGCACATCACGTGGTGCACATGAATCGCACAGGTCGCCGGAAACCTATCGGGGCACAGACGGAGTGGCTAGAGGCGTCCGATCAGGCCAACCAGCCGCCGAATACGGAGAGTTGTTACCGTCACCCTCTTTCGTAGCGGGCTGTGATGGCGCATCCTGGCGACATGGACCGAGACGAACGGCACGACCGGAGCGAACGGGCCGAGCGGCTGACGCAGTATCTGACCGAATTGCAGGAACGAATCGATCCGCGCTCGCTTGAGCTGCTCATGCGGCTGCTGCGCGAGCTGAGCACCTCACCGGCCGTCCGCGGGGGGACGTACGAACTCGGCATGGGGCCCGAGGAGAAAGAGCTGTTCACCCCCGCCCTACAGGCCGAGTTGCTGGTGCTGTTCGGCCTGCTCACCTCCCAGGACGAGCGGGTGGTCGTCGACCTCGGCGACAGCCCGCACGCCAAGGGCATGAAGGTGCTGGTGCCTCAGGACCGGGCCCAGGACCCCGACTTCCTGCACCGCCACAAGCAGCGGGTGGCGGCCGAGGCGGAGCAGCGGGAGGCGGACCGGCGCGAGGTCGAGGGCATCGCGAGGGCGAGCGGCATGGAACCGTGACGTCACCGTACGTGATGAGCGGTGAACGCCGAGAGTCACCGGCCGGATAGTCACGGCCGGGCGGCGCACTCATGAGGCGGCCGAACCCGCCCCGAGGGCGGGGGCGTTACGCCCCCACCGGGGCCGTCTCCCCCGTGAAGGTGCGCCACAGCTCGGCATACCGGCCGTCCGGCCGCGCCACCAGCTCCTCGTGCGTGCCGTCCTCGACCACCCGTCCGTGGTCCAGGACCACGACCCGGTCCGCGCGGGCCGCCGTGGTCAGCCGGTGCGCGACGACCAGCGTGGTGCGGCGGCCCGCGAGCCGGTCCGTGGCCTGGTTGACCAGGCCCTCGGTGGCCAGGTCGAGCGCGGCCGTGGCCTCGTCGAGCAGCAGGATGTCCGGGTCGACCAGCTCGGCGCGCGCGAGCGCGATCAACTGGCGCTGCCCGGCCGACAGATTGCGCCCGCGCTCGGAGACCGCGTGCAGATAGCCGCCGTCGAGCGAGGCCACCATGGCGTGGGCGCCGACCGCCCGGGCGGCCGCTTCCACCTCGGCGTCGCTCGCGTCGGGGCGCCCGTAGGCGATGGCGTCGCGCACGGTCCCGGGGAAGAGATACGGCTCCTGCGGGACGACGCCCAGCCGGTTGCGGTACGCGGTGAGGTCCAGCGCGCGCAGATCCGTGCCGTCGACCCGTACGGCGCCGCCGGTGGGGTCGTAGAAGCGGGCGACCAGCTTGACGAGGGTGGACTTGCCCGCACCCGTCTCCCCCACGAACGCCACCGTCTGCCCGGCCGGGATCGTGAGGCCGATGCCCGACAGCGCCTCCTCGCCATCCCCATAACGGAAGTGCAGCTCGTCGAAGGCGACCTCGCCGCGCACCGTCCGCACCGCGCGCGGGCTCTCCGGCGCCGGAGTCGTGGTCGGCTCCCGCAGCAGCTCCTGGATGCGGCCCAGTGACACCGTGGCCTGCTGATAGCCGTCGAACACCTGGGACAGCTGCTGCACGGGCGCGAAGAACAGGTCGATGTAGAGCAGATAGGCGACCAGCGCGCCCGCCGTCAGCGTCCCGTCGCTCACCCGCCCGGAGCCGACGATCAGCACCAGCGCGGCGGCGGTGGACGACAGCAGCTGCACGAACGGGAAATACACCGAGATCAGCCACTGGCCGCGCACCCGCGCCTGCCGGTACGCGTCGCTGCGCCCCGCGAACCGCTCCCGGCCGACGCGCTCGCGCCGGAAGGCCTGCACGATCCGCAGCCCCGCCACGCTCTCCTGGAGGTCGGCGTTGACGTTGCCCACGCGCTCGCGGGCGAGTTCGTACGCCTTGACGCTCTTGCGGCGGAAGACGAACGTGCCGACGATCAGCGGCGGCAGGGTCGCGAACACCACCAGCGCCAGCTGGACGTCGATCACCAGGAGCGCGACCAGGATGCCGAAGAAGGTCAGCAGGCTGACGACGGCGGTGACCAGACCGGTCTGGAGGAACGTCGACAGCGCGTCCACGTCGGTGGTCATCCGCGTCATGATCTTGCCGGTCAGCTCGCGCTCGTAGTAGTCGAGTCCGAGCCGCTGCAACTGCGCGAAGATCTTGACCCGCAGGGCGTACAGCACGCGCTCGCCCGTGCGTCCGGTCAGCCGCGTCTCCCCGAACTGCGCGGCCCACTGCGCCAGGACGACGACCAGCGCCAGCCCGGACGCCGCCCACACCGCGCCCAGCGCGAGGCGCTGGACGCCCTGGTCGATGCCGTGCCGGATGAGCACGGGCAGCAGCAGCCCGGACACCGCGTCGACCGACACCAGCAGCAGACAGAGCAGCAGCGGCGCCCCGAAGCCGCGCAGCAGCCGCCGCAGCCCGTAACTCTCCTCGGGCCGCGCGGCCCGCTCCTCGTCCACGTCGGGCGTGTCGGTGGCGGGCGGCAGGGCCTCGACCTTGGCCAGCAGTTCGGGCGTGGCGGGCATCCCGGCCAGCGCCCCGGCCATACCGGGGGCGGGCGGTGCGGTGGCGGTGCGCGCCTCGGGGCCCGTGGTGTCGCCGTCGCCGCCGTCACGCCGCACCCACAGCTCCGGGGTGACGCCGTCAACGGCGGTATGGGGGGCGGCGTGCGCCGGGTCGTCGCCGCCGCGCGCCGTGGGCCGGTCGCCGTTGCCGTCGCCGTTTCCGTTCGCGGACACTTCCCCGTCGAGACACGGCTCGACCAGTCCGGTGGCGGCGGCCTCGCCGCCGAACGACCCGGCGAGCGCGGCCGCGTTCGCGCCCGCGTGCTCGGGGTCGTCGCCGCCGCGCGGCCGCGTGGCGAGGCGCCCGGCCGGGTCGCGGGTGATGCCGCTCAGCTCGTCCGGGTCCGTCAGCAGGCGGCGGTACAGCTCGCAGCGCCCCCGCAGTTCCTCGTCCGTACCGAGGTCCACCAGGCGGCCGCCGTCCAGGACGGCGATGCGGTCGGCGAGGGCGAGGGTGGAGAGGCGGTGCGCGATGAGGAGGGTCGTACGGCCCGCCATGACGCCCCGCAGCGCCCCGTGGATCTCGTGCTCGACGCGCGCGTCGACCGCCGAGGTGGCGTCGTCGAGGACGAGCAGCCGGGGGTCGGTGAGGATGGCGCGGGCCAGGGCCATACGCTGCCGCTGGCCGCCGGAGAGGGTGAGGCCCTGCTCGCCGACTTCAGTGTCGTAGCCGTTCGGGAGAGCGGAGATGAAGCCGTCGGCCTGGGCGGCGCGGGCGGCGGCCCTGATCTGCTCGTCGTCGGCGTCCGGCAGCCCGTAGGCGAGGTTGGCGCGCACGGTGTCGGAGAAGAGGAAGCTGTCCTCCGGGACGAGCCCGATGGCGGCGCGCAGCGACGCGTACGTCAGCTCGCGCACATCGTGGCCGCCGATCCGCACCGCGCCGTCCGTCACGTCGTAGAAGCGCGGCAGCAGCATGGACAGGGTGGACTTGCCGCTGCCCGAGGCGCCGACCACGGCGACCGTCTCGCCCGGTTCGATACGCAGCGACACATCGGAGAGCACGGGCCGGTCAGGGTCGTACCCGAAGGTGACGTGATCGAATTCGACCGTCGCGGGCACGTCTTCGGGCAGTTCGCGCGCGTCCGGGCGCTGCTGGATGACCGGTTCGGTGTCGATGAGTTCGTAGACCCGCTCGACTCCGGCCCGGGCCTGCTGGCCGACGGTCAGCATCATGGTGAGCATCCGCACCGGGCCGACGAGCTGCGCGAGGTACGTCGAGAAGGCGACGAACGTGCCGAGGGTGATCTGCCCGCGGGTGGCCATCCAGCCGCCGAGGGCCAGCATCGCGACCTGGCCGAGGGCGGGGACGGCCTGGAGGGCGGGGGTGTAGCGGGCGTTCAGCCGGACCGTGCGCAGCCGGGCGGCGAAGAGGCCGCGGCCGACCGCGCGGAGCTTGCCCGCCTCCTGGGCCTCCTGGCCGAAGCCCTTGACGACGCGGACGCCGGTGACCGCCCCGTCCACGACCCCGGCGACGGCGGCCGCCTGCCCCTGGGCGTACCAGGTGGCCGGGAAGAGCCGGACGCGGCTGCGCGAGGCGAGGACCCACAGGGCGGGCGCCACGGCGAGGGCGACGAGGGTGAGCAGCGGGGAGAGCACCGCCATCACGACGAGGGAGATCAGGAAGAGCAGTACGTTGCCGATCATCATCGGCACCATGAAGAGCAGGCTCTGGACCAGCTGGAGGTCGCTGGTGGCGCGGCCGACGATCTGGCCGGTGGACAGTTCGTCCTGGCGCCTGCCGTCGAGGCGGACCAGGGACGCGTACATGTCGGTCCGCAGATCGTGCTGGACGTCGAGCGCGAGCCGTCCGCCGTAGAAGCGGCGGACGTAGGTGAGGGCGTAGACGACGAGGGCCGCCACGATCAGCAGGACGGCCCAGGGCGCGAGCGACCGGTCGTGCCGGACGATCACCTCGTCGATGATCAGCTTGGTGACGAGCGGGACCAGCCCCATGACGCCCATCCCGGCGAGCGAGGCCCCGAGCGCGAGCAGCACGTTGCGGCGGTAGCGCATGCAGTGGCGGGTCAGCCGCCGTGCCCAGCCCCGCTCGGCGTCCGCAGGGCCGCTGTTGCCGCGCTTACCACCTTCGTCACGCTTATCGCTTTCATCACTCTTGCCGCTCTTGTCGGCCTTAGCGCCCTTACCGCCCGCCACCCATGACCTCCCGGTTTTCCACTGCTACCGGAAGGCCCAACACACAGGTGTGCGGATTTCATCCTTCCGCAACAATCGGGCCGGGCACGGGGCCGCTACGCCGCCTCGTCGTGCACCTCCTCCTCCGGGGCGATGGCCGCGGCGCAGCGCGCGGCGATGTCGTCCAGCCGCAAGCCCAGGGCGGCGGCCAGGGCGGCGATGGTGAAGAAGGCGGGGGTCGGAGCCCGGCCGGTCTCGATCTTGCGGAGGGTCTCCGCCGAGATCCCGGCCCCGGCGGCGACGTCCGCCATGCTGCGTTCACCGCGGGCCTGACGTAGCAGGACGCCGAGGAAGCGACCGCGTTCACGTTCCAGCGGAGTGAGAGGAGTGCGCACCATGACCGTGATACTAATACCGGTATAAGAATTGGGTCACCCAGACCGACTTACCCAGGAGAGCCGCACCATGGTCGAGATCAAGACGGACGCATCGCTGGACGCCATGCGGGAGGCGGGCCGGGTCGCCGCGGGCATCCTCACGGCGACCCGCGAAGCCGCCGCCATCGGCGTACGCCTGCGCGAACTGGACGACGTGGCCCGGGAGGTGCTGCGCGGCGCCGGGGCCACTTCCCCGTTCCTCGGCTACCGGCCGCACTTCGCCATGACCCCCTTCCCCGCGGCCCTCTGCGTCTCGGTCAACGACGCGATCGTGCACGGCATCCCGGACGGCTACCGGCTGCGCGACGGCGATCTGGTGTCGGTCGACTGCGGTGCGGTCGTCGACGGCTGGGCCAGCGACTGTGCGATCAGCTTCATCGTCGGCACCGCGCGCCCCGAGGACCAGCGGCTGGTCGAGACCGGCCGGAAGGCCCTGGAGGCGGGCATCGCGGCGGCCGTCGTCGGCGCCCGGATCGGCGACATCGCGCACGCCATCGGAACGGTCGGCCGGGCGGCCGGATACGGCATCCCCGCGGACTTCGGCGGCCATGGCGTGGGGCGGCAGATGCACGAGGACCCGCCGGTGCCCAACGAGGGGCGCCCGGGGCGCGGTTACCGGCTGCGGCACGGGCTGGTGCTGGCCATCGAGCCCATGCTGATGGCGGGCGGCCAGGACGCGTACCGCGAGGACGACGACGGCTGGACGCTCCGTACGGTGGACGGCAGCCGGGCGACGCACAACGAGCACACCGTGGCGATCACGGACGACGGACCGCGGGTGCTCACCGCCCCCTGAGGGGCGCACGGGTCGCGCTCCTCCGCGGATATGCGGACTGTTGACTACCGCATCGTTCAGCAAACACTTATGGGAGGCGACTAGGGTCGCATCAGGCAATCACCGCACAGTGGAAGGGTGATGTTCGAGATGGACGTCCAGATCGACGACATCCCACCCTCGGAACGGTTCGCGGCCTGGCGCGCCCTGTGCGAGGGGCCGATGGTCCCCATGGAGCTGCGCAGCGCCCACGAGGACGACTTCCGGGCGACCATGTGGGGCATGGACCTGGGCCAGGTCACGGTGGCCGGTTCCTCCTTCCCCTCCCTGTGGACTCAGCGGACCGCGGCCCATATCCGCCGGTCGGACCCGGAGTTGTACCACCTCCAGCTGAATCTGCGCGGGGAGGCCGACATGGTGCACGGGGGCGTGACCACCACGCTGGGCGACCGGCAGTTCATGCTCACCTGCACCTCCCTGCCCTACGAGGGGGCCATCGAGCGCGGCAGGACGGATGAGCTGACGATCGGCATCCCGCCGTCCCTGCTGCCGTTCCCGGTGGACGACCTCAACCGGCTGCTCGGACGGCAGCTGTCGGGGCGGACCGGGATCGGCGGCCTCCTGGCCGACGTCCTGATCCGGCTGAGCGCGGAGCACACCGCGTACCGCCCGGCCGACACACCGCGCCTGGGCACCGTCGTGGCCGACCTGCTCACCGCGCTTCTCGCGCATGAGCTGGACGGCGGCGAGGCGGAGACCGGGCCCGCCGCATTCCAGATGGCCCCCGAGAGCCACCGGAACGCCCTCGTCCTGCGCATCCAGGACTTCGTACGAAGGAATCTGCACATCTCCGATCTGACCCCGGCCTCGATCGCCGCGGCCCACCACATCTCGGTGCGCTACCTCCACCGGCTCTTCGAGCGGCAGGGGCACACCGTCGCCGCCTGGATTCGCGCCCAGCGCCTGGAGCGCAGCTGCCGCGACCTGGCCGACCCCCTGCAGAGCGGCACCCCCATCCACGCCATCGCCGCGCGCTGGGGCTTCAGCCACGCGGCCGACTTCAGCCGCGCGTTCCGCGGCACCTACGGCATGCCGCCCCGGGAGTTCCGCCTGACCGCACTGGCCCACGGGACGCTCGGGACCCGTGAGACGCACAAGACACATGAGGCACATGAGGCACACGCGACGCATGGGCTGCACGTGACGCACGGGGGAGAGTGAGCAGGGCTCCCCCCGTCGAAGTCCTGCTCACCTTCCCTGATCAGCATGGACCGGCCGCCGCCGGGTGTCGTTGGCGTGCAGTGCACAGTTCTTGATGATCCGTGCACGGCTCGCCCGGTGCCGGTGCCGGTGTCACGTCACCTCGTCATCACCTCGTCACCTTCAGCTCCTCGATGCCCGCGCGCTTCTTGTCGTCCGCCGAGCGCAGCGTGACGCGGACGTAGCGGGCCGGGCCGGTCGCCCCGTCGCGCCAGTGCCTGCCGTCGAGCGAGGTCTGGGTGCGGTGCGAGGCGGGGCGGGTGGTGGTCCACCGCGGGGTGACCTTCGCGATCCGTACGGTCCGGCCGAGGTCGGCGGTGAGCGTGCCCCGGGCCGCGTCGGGGACCCAGGCGGTGGCCGCGTTGCCGTCGAGGGCGGCGCCCGGCTCCATGCCCGGCTCCCGCGAACTCGCCGTCGCCTTCTGGCAGCGGGCGAGGTTGGTGGTCGGGGTGAGGTCCGGGCGGCGGGTCTTGAGGACGGCGGGGGCGCCCTCGCTCACGACCTGCTTCCCGCCCTGCGGCGTCTCGATGTCGAACGGCGCCCCGGCGGTCAGCCGCACCGTCGTCTCGTGCGGGCCGATCGCCACGTCGTACGTACGGCCCTGCCAGCGCAGGCCGCGCAGGGTGACGCCGTCGCGGAGCTGCGGCGGCAGCATGGGGTCGAGCCGGACGGCGTCCTCGCGCATCCGCATCCCGGTCAGGCCGTGGGTGAAGACCTGGAGGAAACCGCCCTTGCCGGTGAGGAAGTCCTGCGCCGGGGACCCGGCCAGCGGGTCGTTGGCGCCCGCCTTCTCGCCGCGCGCCTCCGAGAACTGGTCGAACGGGCCGCGCACGAACGGCTTGATGGAGCGCATCAGATACGTGTACGAGGAGCAGCCGGGCTCCCCGATGGACGCGGCGTCGATCGCGTGCACCGAGTCGGTCATGGCCGGGCCGTCGGGGTCGGTGCGCGCCGCGTAGTAGTCGAGCGTCTTGGCGGCGGACTTCCCGGACATCGGCCATTCCAGCGGATACATGAGCAGCACGGTGTCCGCCTGCTTGATCAGCGAGCCCTTGTAGCCGTCGTACTGCTGGAAGACCTGCTTCTTCTTGTCGTACGGGATGCGCAGCTTGTCCGCGATCCGGGTCCAGGCGGCGGGGGGCTTCTCGCCGAGAACGCGGGCGGCGCGGGCGGCGTCGCGCAGGGCGGTGGCGGCTCCGGCGTTGGTGAACACCGCGTCGTCCACGCCGTTGCTGTACTCGTCGGGGCCCGCGACGTCTCTGATGGAGTAGCTGCCGTCGGCGTTGTGGGTGGCGCGCCCGGCCCAGAACTCGGCGATTCCCTCGAGCACCGGCCAGCCGCGCTCGCGCAGCCAGGAGGCGTCGCCGGTGGCCTGGAAGTACTGCCAGGCCGCGAGCGCGATATCGCTCTGGAGGTGGTTCTGGGTGCGGCAGTGCGGCGGGTCCCAGCTGTGGCATTCGGTCCACAGCCCGCCCTTGCTCGCACTCGTCCAGGGGTAGAAGAGGCCGGGGTAGCCGAGCTTGCGCGCGTTGGTGCGAGCACCGGCGCGGGTCTTGTAGCGGTACTCGACCACGGACTTGGCCAGTTCGGGGTGGCTCGCCAGCAGCCCGGGGTACATCCACGTCTCGGCGTCCCAGAAGATCAGGCCGCCGTAGTTGTCGCTGCTCAGCCCGGTCGGGGAGATGCTGTTCCGGGAACCGGCGCGGGTGGCGGACAGCAGCCCGTACTGCGCGGAGCGCACCCAGCCCTGGAGGTCGCGCTGCCCGCGCCCGCCGATCTCGATGTCGGAGCGCCAGAGCTTCCGCCAGGCGGCGGTGTGCGCGGTGAACAGTGCGGGCCAGCCACGGTCGGCGGCCCGGCGGGAGGCGGCGACTGCGTCGGCGCGCGGGGCGTGGGAGGTCAGCGCGGTGTCGACGCCGACGTACTTGGTGAACTCGTACGCACGGCCCTGCCGCACCGGGAACCGGACCCCCTGCCGGGCGCTCAACTTGTCGCCCTGCTCCGGCTGTTGTGCGCTCGTGTTCTGTGCGTTCGCCTTCTGTACGTTACGGCCGGGCCGCAGGGTGGACGCGACGGCGCCATCGGTCCTGGTGCCGTCCGTACGGAAGGCCACATCGACCGTGCGGTCGCCGTGAGTACCGCCGCCGGTCCGCGTCATGCGCCGCGCGCCGCGCCCGTCGATGCGGTCGGTGACGGTGGCGTCGCCGCTCCAGTGCGGCGTCATGCGCAGCCGTACGGCGCCCACGTGCGCGTCGGTGCGGTCGGCGAGCACGTCGTAGGTGAGGTCGGTGGCGCGGCCGTCGGACGCCGTCCAGGTGAGGGACGTCCGGACGAAGCCGCAGCGCATGAAGACGGTCTGCCGGTAGTGCGAGATCTGCCCGGCGGACGTACCGGACCCGAAGGTCTCCGAACCCTTGCCCCCGGTGGCCACGTTCAGGGTGGACCAGGTGGGGATGGCGGCGGCGACCTGCCGGTTCTCGGTGGTCTTCTTGTTGTGCGCGTACAGCCCGGAGACGAACGCGCCGTCGTAGCGGGGCGTGAACAGCGGCCACCCGGTCTTGGCGCCGCCGCCCGAGTAGCCGGTGCCGTTCGGCGGCACGCGCTGCCCGAGATAGCCGTTGCCCACGTACGCGTGGTGGCTGTCCTTGGGATCGATGCGGTCGGAGGTCGGCGCCCAGCCGTCGGACGGCCCACGCGCACATCCCCCGCCGCCCGCACGGGCCGTGGCTGAGGAGTCGGATTCGGGAGCGGCGGACGCCGGGGGCACGGCGGCGATCAGCCCGCAGACGAGCAGCGGGGCGATCAGCCGGGCGGTGCGCGGCAGCCGGGGGTTGGAGTACGTCATTGTTCTCCGTCGTGGTTCGCCGGTGACGGTCGCAGCGACGATAAAGAGGTGAACACATCAGGTCAATGGATCGCGCAACGCCTTCACTAGCTGAACACGCGTTCATGAGTCAGAACGCCGTGGGGCGCACGAGACCGGTCTCGTAGGCGAAGACCGCGGCTTGCGTACGGTCGCGCAGGCCGAGCTTGAGCAGAATCCGGCCGACATGGGTCTTCACCGTCTGCTCCGCCACCACCAGCCGGGTGGCGATCTCCGCGTTGGACAGGCCCTGTGCGATCAGGGCCAGCACCTCGGTCTCCCGCTCCGTCAGATCGCCGACGCGGTCCTTGAGGGGAGCGCGCGGGGCGGCGGCGGTGACCCGGGAGAACTCGGCGATCAGGCGCTTGGTGATGTTCGGGGCGAGCAGCGCCTCCCCGGCCGCCACCACCCGTACCGCATGGGCCAGTTCCTCGGCCGACGCGTCCTTCAGCAGAAACCCGGACGCGCCCGCGCGCAGCGCCTCGTACACATACTCGTCGAGGTCGAAGGTGGTGAGGACGAGGACCTTGACGGTGGCGCCGTCCGGTTCGGTGAGCCGGCGGGTGGCCTCGATGCCGCCGAGCCCGGGCATGCGGATGTCCATCAGGACGACATCGGGGGCGAGTTCGGCGACCTGGGCGAGGGCGTCCTCACCGTCCACCGCCTGGCCGACGACCTCGATCCCGGATTCGGCGTTCAGCAGGACCGTGAAGCCCTGGCGGACCATGACCTGATCGTCGGCGATCAGGACGCGGATGCTCGTCGTCATGCGGTGTCCTCGGCGGTCTCGGTCGGTCCGGCGGCGGGGGTGACAGCGGGGGCGGGGGACGCCTCGCGCATGGGCAGTACGGCGGCGACCTCGTAACCGCCGTCCGGCATGGGTCCGGTGGCCAGCTCGCCCCGCAGCATCGCGACGCGCTCACGCATCCCGAGCAGCCCGTGCCCGGCACCCGGCGAGGGCGGGGCGAGCCGGTCCGGGGCGGTGTTGACGACCCAGACGGTGAGCCCGTCCGGGTGGTACCCGATCTCCACCCGCACCTCGGTCCCCGGCGCGTGCCGCATCACGTTGCTCAGCGCCTCCTGCACGATGCGGAACGCCGACAGCTCGATGCCCGGCGGCAGCGTCCGGCGCTCACCGGCTATCTCGACGTCCACCGCGATCCCGGTGCCGCGCACCGTGTCCACCAGCTCCTCCAGCCGGTCGAGGGTGGGCTGCGGGGCATGCCGGACGCCATCGGCGAGGGCGTCCTCGGAGCGCAGCACGCCCAGCACCCGGCGCAGCTCGGTCAGCGCCTCGACCGCGCTGCGGCGGATGCCCGCCAGGTTCTCCTTCAGCTCGTCGGACGGGTTCTCGACCAGATGCGGGGCGACCTGCGACTGGATGGAGATCACCGACATGTGGTGGGCGACCACGTCGTGCAGCTCCCGGGCTATCCGGTTGCGCTCCTCCAACAGGGTCCGCCGCGCCCGCTCCTCGGCGGTGATCCCCTCCTGCTCGACCAGCCGCGCCCGTGCCACCCGCCGTCCGCGCAGGGCGGTGCCGAGCACCACGGCGGTCGCGTAGGACACGGCGACCAAGTTGGGGTCCCCTCCACGGTCCATGGGTACGAGGGCCAGGTTGACCACCGCCGCCAGTAGGGTCAGCACCAGCGCCTCGGCCGCGATCCGGGGGCGTACCCGCAGGGCCAGCAGGAACAGAACGAGGGTGTGCAGCACGACCTGCGCGATGTTCCAGGGCCCCACCCCGCCGAGGCTGAACCCGTTTCCAGGAAGCGCCGCCGACACGAAGAGCACGGCCGTCGAGAGCCACCAGCCGGGTATCGGGCGGGACAGCACGAGGAGGACGGCGGCCGACTGGAGCACGACGAGCAGGGACACGAGAGTGACGTTCGGGCTGTAATGCCCTTGGCGCTCCGCCGCGTTGAGCCAACCCATGATCACCGCGAAGAGCACCACGTGGCCATGGGGCAGCCGCCCCAGCCAGGGCATCCGCGGCAGCGGATCGCGGGCCACCGTCCACAAGTCCTCGCGCAGGATGCCCGGAACCGCCCGCAGCCCCCGTGTCACCTTCACCAACCGCCCCCGCCCCCTCATGGACGTGACCTTATCCACGCCGCACCACTCCCGCTCCCTTCCACGCCTCCCCCACCGCCCCGCCCGGGCGGCCCTCGCGCACCACCCGGCCACCCGTGCGCGGTCTGCCCCGCTCGTACGCGCCGAACGCCGCCCGGCACACCAGCAGCGCCACTGCGAACACCGGCAGCCAGGCCAGCCGGGCCGCCAGCCAGCCCGGGCCGTCGGGCACGGTGTGCAGGCCGGGCAGCGGGCCGCTCAGCCGCAGAGCGGTCGCGGTGACCGCCATCATCGCGGTCTGGTGCCACAGGAAGACCGTCATCGCGGAGAGGTTCAGCAGCGCCACCACCGCCCAGACCGCGGGCCGGGCCAGCACCCGCCGCAGCGGCCCGAGCAGCAGCAGCGCCGCCCCGCACTGGGCCAGGCCGAAGGTGACGGCGGCCAGGGTCGGCGGGTTGAGGTTGGATATCGCGGCGCCGGGCACCCCGACCATGGCCGCCGGATAGCCGCCGAACAGGACGAGACCGGCCGTGACCACCGCGCCCCCGACCAGCAGCACCCAGCCGGTCATGCGCCCCCGCAGCCCGCCGCGCGCCCACGCCGCGCCCAGGCAGTACGGGACCAGCCAGCCCGCCGCCAGGTTGATCCAGCCGAGCCAGGCGGGCCCGCCGAAGCCGAAGCGGTACAGGTCGACATAGAGGACGGCGGCGAGCGGCCACAGCGGATGCAGCCGCGCCACCAGCGGGGTCGCCGCCGTCAGCGCCGCGAAGACCAGCAGGAACCACAGCGGCGACAGCACCAGCTTGAGCAGCGTGTGCAGGGTCGTCAGATCCACCCCGGAGGCCAGCATCGCCCCCGCCGCCAGGGCCCACACCGCCAGCACCGTGGCGACCGGCCGGAACAGCCGGGCCAGCCGGGCGCCCAGCCACTGCCGGTATCTCACACCTTGGGCGCGGGCGGTCGCATGGCTGCGCGCGGCCATCTGTCCTCCCACCAGGAAGAAGACCGCGAGGGTCTGCAACGCCCAGGAGAGCGGGACGAGATGGGGCTGGTACTGCAGCGGACTGGCGGCCCGCACTGTGCCGCTGTCGGCGACGAGGGCGGTCACCAGCCAGTGGCCGAGCACCACGCCGAGGATGGCGAACGCGCGCAGCGCGTCCACGGCGCGGTCGCGGTCGGGCGGGGTGGCGGCGTCGATGCGCCGGATCAGCTCACGCATGGCCGTCCTCCACGATCCGGCCCAGGGTCCGCAGGCTGGCGGAGCCGGGCTTGAGGTAGTCGCTGTGGCCGCCGCCGCCCGCGTCGAAGCGCCGGGCGCCGAACCCCGTCGAGACGGGATCGGTCCCCAGCCCGAGGGTGGTGAACAGCAGCGGAATCCGCACGTGCGGGACGCCGCCGATCCAGTCGTGCGCGCCCCGGCCCGCCCAGACGGTGGCCCGGGTGTGCAGCTGGCCGACGCTGTCGGCGCCGACGCCGGGACTGCCGTACAGGACGATGCCCGCAGCCTTGAGCCCGGACGCGGCCCGCGCGCAGACCAGCGACCCGTAGGAGTGGCAGAGCAGCGATATCCGGGCCCGGGGCGCGGCGGTGGCCAACTCCCCGACGAAGGAGACGAGCCGGGGCGCCGCCCGGTCGGCCCGGCCCGCCGTCAGCACCTCGGGGCTCACCGTGCCCGGTGTCTCGTACCCGAGCCAGGCGACGACGGCGCCCCGCCGCCCCAGCTGGTGCTCCAACGCGACGGCCCCGGCGCGCAGGCGCCCGTACCGGTCGAGGCTGGTGTCCGACCCCGGCACCAGCACCGCGACCCGCGCGGCGCGCGACAGATCCCCGAAGACCTCGACGGAACGGCCCCCGTCCCGCCCGTCGAAGGAGAGGAACTGCCGCGCCGGGGCCGCCATCCCCCGCAGCGCCGCCGCCCGCCGCCGGTCCCCGTGGCCCGCGGCCATCCGCTCGGCAGCCCGTATATCCGCGCGATGGGCCGCGTACCATGCGTCGAGGGCGGCGGGGGTCGCAGCGGTCAGCGGCGGGAGCGCCGACGGTGCGGGCGCCGGTACCGCCGCGGGCCGCGCGGCGCCCGCCACCGGCACGGCCACCGAGGCGGCGACGAGCACACCGAGCAGAGTGCGGCGCAGGCGGCCGCGCACACGGAATGCCACCGCTGTCCCCTTCCGTACCGGATGTCGCATGTATGGAAGGTACGGAGCAGGGCGGGTAGTTGGCGTCACTCCAGGGAGTGCAGTCGCCGCGTAGCTCTCAGGTATTACGGGTACGACGCGGGGCCGCACCGCGCAGGGGTGGCACCCGACCTGCGACGATCACCCCATGCCTGAAATCACCTTGATGTCCGATCCGAGGGTCGCGGCCGTGCCGGTCCGCGAGTGCGGCGAGCCGCTGACGGACGTACGCCACGTGCCGCGGCTGCTGGTCGACGGGCGGGCGGCGGACCCCGCCGGGGCCTACGCCCATCTGCGGCAGGGGCTGCTGGAGCGGCTGCTGACGGCGCAGTCGGCGCTGCCGCCGGGGCTGCGGCTGCTGTTCATCGAGGGATACCGGCCGCCGGAGCTGCAGCGCCACTACTTCGCGCGCTACTCCGCCCGGCTGCGCGCCGCCCACCCCACCTGGGCCGACGGGGAGATCCGGGCGGCGGCGAGCCGCTACGTATCGCCGCCCGAACTCGCCCCGCACAGCGCGGGCGCCGCCGTCGACCTCACCCTCGCCGACGCGGACGGGCGCGAGCTGGACATGGGCACTCCCTGGGACGCGACCCCGGAGGAGAGCGCACGCGCCTGCTACACGGAGGCGGCCAACATCCCCGCCGAGGCCCGCGCCCGCCGGGACGCCCTGGTCGCGGCGCTGACCTCCGCCGGGCTGGTGAACTACCCGACCGAGTGGTGGCACTGGTCCTACGGCGACCGCTACTGGGCCCTCCACACCGGCGCCCCGGCGGCGCTGTACGGCCCGAGGCCGCTCCCACAGACGCCATAGGGCACCGCGACACCGCCCCGGCTGCCGTCAGGGGAGGGAACGGCGGCCGGGGCGGCACGGTGAGCGCGATTACCGCGAGGGGTCAGCCAGTCCAACTCCCCATACAGAGCCTCCGCTTCCTCCGGTCCCGCTGACCGGAGAGGCCATTGGAGCGGCAGCCACTTGAGCGCGCGTGGAAGACGGCACCAGTACGCCCGATACGCGGCACAGACGGACGCACTCAGGCGGTGCGCGAGGCGGCGATCTGGCGGGCCATGATCGTCGTCAGTTCGTACGCCGTGTGGGAGGCCGCCACCGCGGTGATCTCCGCGTGGTCGTACGCCGGGGCGACCTCGACCAGGTCGGCGGAGACCAGGTGGCATCCGGCCAGGCCACGCACGATCTCCAGCAGTTCGCGGGAGGTGAGGCCGCCCGCCTCGGGGGTGCCGGTGCCGGGGGCGTGGGCCGGGTCCAGCACGTCGATGTCGATGGAGATGTAGAGCGGGCGGTCGCCGATGCGCTGCCGCAGCTGGTCGGCGACCTCGTCCACGCCGCGCCGCATGACGTCGGCGGAGGTGACGATGCCGAAGCCCATCTTCTCGTCGTCGTCCAGGTCCTGCTTGCCGTACAGCGGCCCCCGGGTGCCGACGTGCGAGAGGGCGGCGGTGTCGAGGATGCCCTCCTCGACGGCGCGGCGGAACGGCGTGCCGTGGGTGTACTCGGCGCCGAAGTAGGTGTCCCAGGTGTCGAGGTGGGCGTCGAAGTGCAGCAGGGCGACCGGGCCGTGCTTGCGGGCGACGGACCGCAGCAGCGGGAGGGCGATGGTGTGGTCGCCGCCGAGGGTCATGAGCCGGGCGCCGCTGTCGAGGAGGTCGTCGGCGGCGGCCTGGACCGTCTCCACCGCCTCGTCGATGTTGAACGGGTTCGCGGCGATGTCCCCGGCGTCGGCGACCTGGGCGAGCGCGAAGGGGGAGGCATCCTGCGCCGGGTTGTACGGGCGCAGCAGGCGGGACGCCTCGCGGATGGCGTTGCCGCCGAAGCGGGCGCCGGGGCGGTAGGAGACGCCGGTGTCGAAGGGCACACCGACCACGGCGACGTCCGCGGTGCCCCCGACCTCGTCGACGCGCGGCAGCCGGGCGAAGGTGGCGGGCCCGGCGTAGCGCGGGACGCGGGATGAATCGACAGGGCCTACGGGGCCGACGGGGGCTGCGGTGGGCTCACGGTCTGCTGCGGTCATGCATTCGAGCGTAGGCAGTGTGTCCGTTGCCTCACATGTACGTTCCCCAGCACCAAGCCAGGGCGATTTGGACACCGCGTCCATTGCCGGGTGACCGGCGTCTCATGGCGCCGGGTGACCGATGTCTCTCCCGCGCCGGGTGACCGGCGTCTCTCCCCGTCAGGGCGCGCGCGTGTTAGGCTCGTGGTAGTTGCAGTTTTGGTACCCATGAACGTTATGTGCGCCTGACGGGATGTAGCGTCAGGCGCATTTTTGTTTTAACCGGTCATTTCCGGATGGGGTCAATGCGGCGACGCGGGTTCCGTGAAGTGCGGAATCCGGTTCGGCCCCCATTGAAGGAGAATGACATGGCTACCGGCACCGTGAAGTGGTTCAACGCGGAAAAGGGCTACGGCTTCATCGAGCAGGACGGCGGCGGCGCCGACGTCTTCGCCCACTACTCGAACATCGCCACCCAGGGCTTCCGTGAGCTGCAGGAAGGCCAGAAGGTGTCCTTCGACGTCACGCAGGGCCAGAAGGGCCCGCAGGCCGAGAACATCGTTCCCGCCTGACGCAGCGCATACCGCGAGCCGGGGCCCGCACCTGAAGAGGTGCGGGCCCCGGCTCGTGCCCGCTTTCCGCGGGCCCACCCCCGCCCGTTCCAGGAAGGCGCCGCATGAGCCGTTACGCCCGCTCGCCCCGTAAGCCCCGATCACACTCCTCCCGTTCACCCGTTCGTACCAGCCGTCCCTCCGACGGCGGCAACGAATTCGCCCTGCCGCCCGGCACCACCCCGGTGCTGCCCGCCGTCGCCACGTTCGCCGAGCTGGAGCTGCCGGACGGCCTCGCCGCCGAGCTGGCGCACCAGGGCGTCACCGTGCCGTTCCCGATCCAGGCGGCCACCCTCCCCAGCGCTCTCTCGGGCCGTGACGTCCTCGGGCGCGCGCAGACCGGCTCCGGCAAGACCCTGGCCTTCGGCCTCGCGCTGCTGGCCCGCACCGCCGGGCGGCGCGCCGAACCCCGCCGCCCGCTCGCCCTGGTCCTGGTGCCGACGCGGGAGCTGGCCCAGCAGGTCTCCGACGCCCTCACGCCGTACGCCCGGCGGCTGCGGCTGCGCCCGGCCACCGTGGTGGGCGGCATGTCGATCAACCGGCAGGCCGACGCCCTGCGCAACGGCGCCGAGGTGGTCATCGCGACCCCGGGCCGCCTCCACGACCTGATCGACCGCGGCGACTGCCGGCTGGACCAGGTGGACATCACCGTTCTCGACGAGGCCGACCAGATGGCCGACATGGGGTTCCTCCCCCAGGTCACCAAGCTGCTGCGGCAGATCCCCGCGGACGGCCAGCGCATGCTGTTCTCCGCGACCCTCGACAACAACATCAGCAAGCTGGTGCGCGAGTTCCTCACCGACCCGGCGCTCCACTCGGTCGACCCCTCGGCGGGCGCGGTCACCACGATGGAGCACCATGTGCTGCACATCGCGGACACCGACAAGCGCTCCGTCGTCACCCGGGTCGCCGCGCGCGACGGCCGCGTGATCATGTTCCTGGACACCAAGCACGCCGTCGACCGGCTGACCCGCCATCTGCTGGCCAACGGCGTACGGGCGGCGGCGCTGCACGGCGGCAAGTCCCAGCCACAGCGCACCAAGACCCTGGAGCGCTTCAAGACCGGCGACGTCACCGCGCTCGTGGCGACGAACGTCGCGGCGCGCGGCATCCATGTCGACGACCTCGACCTGGTCCTCAACGTCGATCCGCCCGCGGACCACAAGGACTATCTGCACCGGGGCGGGCGCACCGCGCGCGCGGGCGGCTCCGGCAGCGTCGTCACGCTCGTCCTGCCCGAGCAGCGCCGTGACATGACCCGGCTGATGTCCGCCGCGGGCATCACGCCGAACACGGCCCGGGTGCACTCGACCGACTCCGAGCTGGCCCGTATCACCGGCGCCCAGGAGCCGTCGGGCATCCCGGTGACGATCAGCGCCCCGGTCCAGCAGCAGACACCCGGCCCCCGGCAGACGCGCCGCGGCGGCGGTGGGCGGTCGGGCCGGGGTTCCGGCGGCGGCGCCGGGCGCGGCTCGGGCGGCGGGGCCGGGACCGGGCGCGGCTCCGGCGGCGGCACCGGGCGCTCCGGCGCCGGGTCGGGCCGGGCGTCCGGCGGTGGCTCGGGTACCGGGTCAGGGCGCGGCTCCGGCGGCGGGCAGAACCGCGGCTCCGGCGGCGGCGCCGGGGGCGGGTCCGGCCGTGGGCGCCGTCCCGGCCGGTAGAGACTCACCGCCCCGGGGAACCCCCGGGGCGGCCCGGCTCGCCATGACCGCGTCACGTCCACACGGCGAGCAATGCGCCCCATTCCCCGGGCACAGGGGCGACAATGGGCCACATGCCGATACCCAGTACCGTGCCCAGCCGTACCGAACTGATCGACCATCTCGTCCGTACGCGCATCGCGGGTGACGTCGCCACTCCCCGTGAGAACAACCTCTCCCACTACCGCAAGCTCGCGAACGGCGACCGCCACTACTGGCTGGGGCTGGAGCTGGGCGACCGCTGGGTGGACGAGCAGGACGTACTGGCCGTCATGGCGGAGCGGTGCGGAGTGATCGACGACCCGGAGCACCGCACCGGACAGGACACGATCGACCCGGAGCTGACCGTCGGCGCGCTGGACCGGATGGCGTCGGTGCTGCGGAAGGCGGCCGAGGCGGGGCAGCGGGTGCTGTTCGCCACGGGCCACCCGGGCGGGCTGCTGGAGGTGCACAGCGCGACAGCGTCGGCGCTGCACGCGGCGGGGTGCGAGATCGTCGAGATCCCGGGCGGGCTGCACGCGGACGAGGGGTACGTCTTCCAGTTCTGTGACGTGGCCATGCTGGAGCGCGGCGCCACGCTGTGGCACACCCACTCCCCCGCCCCCATGGCGGCCATCCTGGACGGGCTGGCCCGGGAGGGGCGGCCGCTGCCGGACCTGGTGGTCGCCGACCACGGCTGGGCGGGGTGCGCGGGGCAGCGCGGCCTCGACGCGGTGGGGTACGCGGACTGCAACGACCCGGCCCTGTTCGTCGGCGAGGCGGAGGGGACGCTTCAGGCGGTGGTCCCGCTGGACGACCACGTCACCGATCCGAAGTTCTACGCGCCGATGACGGCCTATCTGCTGGACGCGGCGGGGCTGACGGCCCAGTTCTGACGCGCCCCGCGCGTCCCAGGGCGACCGCCCCGGGCGACCGCCCCGGGGGACGCGCGTCGGACCGGCCGTACGCCGGGGTTGACGCGCGTCACCGCACCCCTCCCGGGGGCTACTTCCTCCGGCGCGGGACCCGCATGACCCCTTCCTGGATCACCGAGACGGCCAGCCGGCCGTCGGCGGTGAAGATGCGGCCCTTGGCGAGGCCGCGGCCGCCGGACGAGGACGGGCTCTCCTGGTCGTACAGCAGCCAGTCGTCCACCCGGAACGGCCGGTGGAACCACATGGCGTGGTCGAGGCTGGCGCCGACGATGTCCCCGACCGCCCAACCGCCGCGGCCGTGGGCGAGGAGCACCGAGTCCAGCAGCGTCATGTCGGACACATAGGTGGCCAGGCAGACGTGCAGCAGCGGATCGTCGGCGGCGCCGTCCAGTTTGCCGTCGGTCCGGAACCAAACCTGCGACTTCGGCTTACGGGGCTGTCCGACGCTGCCGTACGGCGGCGCGTCCACGTACCGCAGGTCGACGGCGGCCCGCGCCTGCAGCATCCGGTCGACCACCCCCGGCCCGGCGAACAGGTGCTGATACTTGGGCAGCAGCTCCTCGGCGGTGGGCAGCGAGAGCGGATCGGGCACGTCCGGCATCGGCTCCTGGTGCTCCAGCCCCTCCTCGTACAGCTGGAAGGAGGCGGACAGATGGAAGATCGGCTGTCCGTGCTGGACGGCGACCACGCGGCGGGTCGTGAAGGAGAAGCCGTCGCGAATCCGGTCGACCGTGTAGACGATCGGCGCCCCGGGGTCACCGGGCCGCAGGAAGTAGGCGTGGAGCGAGTGCGGCGGACGGTCCTCCGGGACCGTGCGGCCCGCGGCGACCAGGGCCTGGGCGGCCACCTGGCCGCCGAAGACCCGCGGCACGAGAGGTGCGGCATCGCTGGTGCCGCGGAACATGTCCTCTTCGATCCGCTCCAGGTCGAGCAGGTCGAGCAGGCTCTGTAGTGCGTCATTCATGGTTCAGGCAGTCTTGCAGACCCGTGTTGCGGCACCGTTGCCGACGAGCGTGCTCATGACGGTCGTCACAGTCCCATCGACTTGGCGACGATGGACCGCATGACCTCGCTGGTCCCGCCGTAGATGCGGGTGACACGGGCGTCCGAGTACAGCCGGGCGATGGGGTACTCCATCATGTAGCCGTAGCCGCCGTGCAGTTGCAGGCACTTGTCGATGACGACGGCCGCGCGCTCGGTGGTGAACAGCTTCGCCGAGGCGGCGTCGGCGGCGGTCAGCTCACCGGCGTCGTGAGCGTCCAGGGCGCGGTCGACGACCGCCTGCATCGCGTCCACCTCGGCCTTGCAGTCGGCCAGCGTGAACTTGGTGTTCTGGAAGGACGCCACGCTCTTGCCGAAGACCTCGCGGTCCTGGACGTAGGCCTTGGCGAACTCGACCGCCGCGGCGGACTGCGCGTACGCGCTGACGGCGATGCCCAGGCGCTCCTGCGGCAGGTTGTGCGCGAGGTAGCCGAAGGCCTTGCCCTCCTCGCCCAGCAGGTCCTCCACCGGCACCTTGACGTCGGTGAACGACAGCTCGGCGGTGTCGGAGGTCTTCAGCCCCAGCTTCTCCAGCTTGCGGCCGACCGCGTACCCCTCGCTCCTGGTGTCCACCACCAGGATGGATATGCCCGCGCGGCGGTCCTCGGGGGTCGCCGGGGCGGTACGGGCGCAGACCAGGACGCGGTCGGCGAGCACGCCACCGGTGATGAAGGTCTTGGCGCCGTTGAGCACGTAGTGGGTGCCGTCCTCGGACAGCTTGGCGGTGGTCTTCATGCCCGCCAGGTCCGAACCGGTGCCCGGCTCGGTCATGGCGATGGCGGTCATCAGGTCGCCCGAGACGAAGGAGGGCAGCCAGCGCCGCTTCTGCTCCTCGTTGGCGTACTTGAGGATGTACGGGAGACAGAGCGCGGTGTGGACGCTGCTGCCGCCGAAGCTCACCCCGGCGCGGGCCAGCTCCTCGGTGATGACCGCGTTGAACTTGAAGCTGGTCTCGCCCGCGCCGCCGTACTCCTCGGGGACCTCGATGCCGAAGATGCCCAGCTCGCCGAGCTTCTTGTAGAAGTCGCGCGGGACCTGACCGGCCTCCCGCCACTCCTCGTACTCCGGCACGACCTCGGCGGCGATGAAGTCGCGGATGGTCTCCCGGAATGACTCGTGATCCTCGTTGAACACCGTGCGACGCATCTCTGCGACCTCCCTCTGGCTAAGCGCTTGCTCAGCCGAAGCTACCGGCCAGTCACCTCACCTGTCCAGAGCGTCCGAGGGGTGGGCGGAGCTGTCCGAGGTGTGGGCGCCGCCGTCCGGGGCGTGGGCGGCACCGAACGCGCCCAGGGCCAGCCGGTGCAGCAGGGCGGCGGTGGCCTCGCGGCCGGGGAGGGCGCCGGGGCGGCCCAGGTGGGGGGTGGAGTTGAGCAGCCCGAACACGGCGTGGACGCAGGCTCGGGCATCGGCCTCGACCAGCCCCGGATAGACCTGCCGCACGACCTCGACCCACAGCTCCACGTACTGCCGCTGGAGCGAGCGCACCAGCTTGCGGTCGGTGTCCCGGAGCCGGTCCAGCTCGCGGTCGTGGAGGATGATCAGCGGGCGGTCGTCCAGGGCGAAGTCGATATGGCCCTCGATGAGCGAGTCCAGCACCACCGCCGGGGCGTCCCCGGCCTGCGCCGCCTCCGCGGTGCGCCGCTTGCCGCCGGTCAGCAGCCGGCCGCTGATGCCGACCAGCAGCTCGGCCAGCATCGCCTCCTTCCCGGCGAAGTGACGGTAGAGGCCGGGGCCGCTGATGCCGACCGCCGCGCCTATCTCGTCGACGCCGACGCCATGGAAGCCGCGCTCGGCGAAGAGCCGGGCCGCTTCCTTGAGGATCTGTTCACGGCGGGTCGGTGCAGGGGCTTGCGTGCTCATGGAATCAATTCTAGACAGCGGGGTTAGTGGTCGTTAACCTTGTGGGTAAGTTAACGACCACTAACCGCGAGATAACCGCGAGAGGGGCCGTAGCAATGGAGCAGGCACCGGTGCTGCGAAGCGGCGCCGACCCGGGGTCCGACGCCTGGCAGGCCAACGAGGCCGCGCACCGCGAGCTGGCCGCGCGGCTGCGCGAGAAGCTCGCCGCGGCCCGCCTGGGCGGCGGCGAGAAGGCGCGGGCCCGGCACACCGCGCGCGGCAAGCTGCTGCCCCGCGACCGGGTGGACACCCTGCTGGACCCGGGCTCGCCGTTCCTGGAGCTTGCGCCGCTCGCCGCCGACGGGCTGTACGAGGGCCAGGCCCCGGCAGCGGGGGTGATCGCCGGGATCGGGCGGGTCGCGGGCCGTGAGGTGGTCGTCATCGCCAACGACGCCACGGTCAAGGGCGGCACGTACTACCCGATGACGGTGAAGAAGCATCTGCGCGCCCAGGAGGTCGCGCTGGAGAACCGGTTGCCGTGCGTCTATCTGGTCGACTCCGGCGGCGCCTTCCTCCCCCTTCAGGACGAGGTCTTCCCGGACCGCGACCACTTCGGGCGGATCTTCTACAACCAGGCGAGGATGTCCGGCGCCGGAATCCCGCAGGTCGCGGCGGTGCTCGGGTCCTGCACGGCGGGCGGGGCCTACGTTCCGGCGATGAGCGACGAGGCCGTCATCGTGCGCGGTCAGGGCACGATCTTCCTGGGCGGGCCGCCGCTGGTGAAGGCGGCCACCGGCGAGGTCGTCACCGCGGAGGAGCTGGGCGGCGGCGAGGTCCACTCCCGGGTCTCGGGCGTCACCGACCACCTCGCCGAGGACGACGCCCACGCCCTGCGCATCGTCCGTACGATCGTCTCCACCCTGCCGCCCTCCCCCGCCCAGCAGGGCGCGCCGCCCTGGCCGCTCACGCGCTCCGAGGAGCCCGCGGTCGACCCGGCGGGGATGTACGGGGCGGTCCCGGTCGACTCCCGGACGCCGTACGACGTGCGCGAGGTGATCGCGCGGATGGTGGACGGCTCGCGGTTCGCCGAGTTCAAGGGCGAGTTCGGGACGACGCTGGTCACCGGCTTCGCCCGGATCATGGGCCATCCGGTGGGCATTGTCGCCAACAACGGCATCCTGTTCTCCGAATCGGCCCAGAAGGGCGCCCACTTCATCGAGCTGTGCGATCAGCGCGGCATCCCGCTGGTCTTCCTGCAGAACATCTCGGGCTTCATGGTCGGCCGCAGCTATGAGGCGGGCGGCATCGCCAAGCACGGCGCCAAGATGGTCACCGCCGTCGCCTGCACCCGCGTCCCCAAGCTGACGGTCGTCATCGGCGGCTCCTACGGCGCGGGCAACTACTCGATGTGCGGCCGTGCCTATTCGCCGCGCTTCCTGTGGATGTGGCCCAACGCCAAGATCTCCGTGATGGGCGGCGAGCAGGCCGCCTCCGTCCTCGCGACCGTCAAGCGCGACCAGTTGGAGGGGCGCGGCGAGAAGTGGAGCACGGAGGACGAGGAGGCGTTCCGGGCGCCGGTCCGCGAGCAGTACGAGACCCAGGGCAGCGCGTACTACGCCACGGCCCGGCTCTGGGACGACGGGGTGATCGACCCGCTGGAGACCCGTACGGTGCTCGGCCTCGCCCTCACCGCCTGCGCGAGCGCCCCGCTGCCCGACCGCACGGCCAAGGAACCCGCGGCGCCCGGCTACGGCGTCTTCCGGATGTGAGGGGATGCACCCGATGAGTGCGGCGCATGCGATGTTCGACACGGTCCTGGTGGCCAACCGCGGGGAGATCGCGGTGCGCGTCATCCGCACCCTGCGGCGGCTCGGTGTCCGCTCGGTCGCCGTGTACAGCGATGCCGACGCGGACGCCCGGCATGTCCGGGAGGCGGACACGGCCGTGCGGATCGGCCCGGCGGCCGCCGCGGAGAGCTATCTGTCCATCGGGCGGCTGCTGGAGGCGGCGGCCCGCACCGGGGCCGGGGCCGTCCACCCCGGCTACGGCTTCCTCGCGGAAAACGCGGCGTTCGCCCGCGCCTGCGCCGACGCCGGGCTCGTCTTCATCGGCCCCCCGGCCGGGGCCATCGAGCTGATGGGCGACAAGATCCGCGCCAAGGAGACCGTGCGCGCGGCCGGGGTTCCCGTGGTACCGGGCTCCTCCGGCAGCGGATTGACGGACGCTCAGCTCATCGACGCCGCCCGGGAGATCGGCACCCCCGTACTGCTCAAGCCGTCCGCGGGCGGCGGCGGCAAGGGCATGCGGCTGGTCCGGGACGAGGCGCTGCTCGCCGACGAGATCGCCGCCGCCCGGCGCGAGGCGCGCGGCGCGTTCGGCGATGACACGCTGCTCGTCGAGCGCTGGATCGACCGGCCGCGCCATATCGAGATCCAGGTCCTGGCGGACGGCCATGGCCAGGTGATCCACCTCGGCGAGCGCGAATGCTCGCTGCAGCGCCGCCATCAGAAGATCATCGAGGAGGCGCCCAGCCCGCTGCTGGACGAGACCACCCGGGCACTGATGGGCGAGGCCGCGGTGCAGGCGGCGCGGTCGTGCGGCTATGTGGGCGCGGGCACGGTGGAGTTCATCGTGCCGGGCGCCGATCCGTCCGCGTACTGCTTCATGGAGATGAACACCCGCCTCCAGGTCGAGCACCCCGTCACCGAGCTGATCACCGGGCTCGACCTGGTCGAGTGGCAGCTGCGGGTCGCCGCGGGCGAACCGCTGCCGTGCGGGCAGGACGGCATCGCCTTCGACGGCCATGCGGTGGAGGCCCGTATCTGCGCCGAGACCGCTCGCGTGGCGGGCGACGGCCGGGTGGACTTCCTGCCGTCGGCCGGTCCGGTGCTCGCCCTGGACGAGCCGGTGGGCGAGGGAGTGCGCGTCGACTCCGGGCTGAGCACCGGCACGGAGGTCGGCACGGTGTACGACCCGATGCTCGCCAAGGTCATCGCCCACGGCCCGGACCGCCCCACCGCGCTGCGGCGGCTGCGCGGCGCGCTGGGTTCCCTGACGGTCCTCGGCGTGGACACCAACACCGGCTTTCTGCGGCGCCTGGCCGCCCACCCGGAGGTCGCCTCGGGCGATCTGGACACCGGCCTGGTCGAGCGCGCGGCGGCCTCGCTCCTCCCGGCCACGATCCCCGACGAGGTCTACGCGGCGGCGGCCCTGCTGCGCCAGGCGGCGCTGGAGCCGTCTGCCGAGGATGTCTGGCTCGACCCGTTCTCGGTCCCGACCGGCTGGCGGCTGGGCGCCGACCCCGCCTGGACGGTCCACCGGCTGCGGATTCCCGGCCATGACCCGGTGACGGTCCGCGTGCGCGGCCGGGCCCGTGAGGCCGAGCTGCGCATCGAGCACGCGGCCGCCGCCGACCGCGACAGCGGTCCCACCGACGCGCCACAGTCCGGCACGGGCTGGCGGGCGCGGCTCATCGCGTTGGACGACGGCTCGGTGCTGCTGGACCTCGACGGGGTCACCCACCGCTTCCGGCATGTCGCCGACGGCGCGAGCCACTGGCTGGGGCGGGGCGGGGATGTCTGGCGGGTGGCGGGGCATGACCCCATTGAGGAGGCGCTGCGCGGCGGGGCCGCCACGGCGCACGCCGGGGAGCTGACGGCTCCCATGCCCGGCACCGTCACCGTCGTGAAGGCCGCCGTCGGGGACGAGGTCACCGCGGGCCAGGGCCTGCTGGTGGTCGAGGCGATGAAGATGGAGCACCTGATCTCCGCCCCGCACGACGGGACCGTCACCGAGCTGGAGGTGACGCCCGGCAGCACGGTCGCCATGGACCAGCTGCTGGCGGTCGTCGCCCCGCACGAGACCGAGGAGCGTGAGTGATGACCCTCCCCATGACCGTCCCGGCCCCGGGGCTACCCACCCGGGTGCGTATCCACGAGGTGGGGCCGCGGGACGGGCTGCAGAACGAGAAGGCGCTCGTGCCGGTCGCCGTGAAGGCCGAGTTCATCCGGCGGCTGGCCGACGCGGGGCTGACCACCATCGAGGCCACCAGCTTCGTCCGCCCGGAGTGGGTGCCGCAGCTGGCCGACGCCGAGGAGCTGATGCCGCTGATCGACGATGTGCGCGCCCGGCTCCCGGTGCTGGTGCCCAATCAGCGCGGTCTGGAGCGGGCGCTCGCGCTCGGCGCGCGCGAGATCGCCGTCTTCGCCAGCGCGACCGAGTCGTTCGCCAAGGCCAACCTCAACCGGACGGTGGAGGACGCGCTCGCCATGTTCGAGCCGGTGGTCGCCGCGGCGCGCGAGGCGGGCGTGACCGTGCGCGGCTATCTGTCGATGTGCTTCGGCGACCCCTGGGAGGGCCCGGTCCCGATCTCACAGACGGTGTCGGTCAGCCGCCGCCTGATCGACATGGGCTGCGACGAGGTGAGCCTCGGCGACACCATCGGCGTGGCCACCCCCGGCCATGTGGGGGAGCTGCTGGCCACGCTGGGCGAGGCGGGCATCCCCGCCAACCGGCTGGCCGTCCACTTCCACGACACCTACGGCCAGGCCCTCGCCAACACCCTGACCGCGCTCCAGCACGGCGTGACCACCGTCGACGCCTCCGCGGGCGGCCTCGGCGGCTGCCCGTACGCCAAGAGCGCCACTGGCAATCTCGCCACCGAGGACCTGGTGTGGATGCTCGACGGCCTGGGCATCGAGACCGGGGTCGACATCGGCCGTCTCACCGCCACCAGCGTGTGGATGGCCCGGCACCTGGGCCGACCCAGCCCGTCCCGCACCGTCCGCGCCCTCTCCCAGAACTCCCAGACCTCCCAGAAGGAGATGTGAGTCATGGCGATCGACCATCGTCTCTCCCCCGAGCACGAGGAACTGCGCCGCACCGTCGAGGCGTTCGCGCACGATGTGGTCGCCCCGAAGATCGGGGAGTACTGGGAGCAGCATGAGTTCCCGTACGAGATCATCCGCGAGATGGGCCGGATGGGGCTGTTCGGTCTGCCGTTCCCGGAGGAGTACGGAGGGATGGGCGGCGACTACTTCGCGCTGTGCCTGGCCCTTGAGGAGCTGGCCCGGGTGGACTCCTCCGTGGCGATCACCCTGGAGGCAGGGGTCTCGCTCGGTGCGATGCCGATCTTCCTCTACGGGACGGAGGAGCAGAAGCGGCAGTGGCTGCCCGGGCTGTGCTCCGGCGAGACCCTGGGCGCCTTCGGCCTGACCGAGCCGGGCGGCGGCTCCGACGCGGGCGCCACCCGCACCACGGCCCGGCTGGACGAGGCCACCGGCGAATGGGTGATCAACGGCACCAAGTGCTTCATCACCAACGCGGGTACGGACATCACCGCCCTGATCACCGTCACCGCCGTCACCGACCGCACCGAGGACGGCCGCCCCAAGATCTCCTCCATCATCGTGCCGTCCGGCACCCCGGGCCTCAGCGTCGCCGCCCCCTACTCCAAGGTCGGCTGGAACGCCTCGGACACCCGCGAGCTGTCCTTCGCCGACTGCCGCGTCCCGGCCGCCAACCTCCTGGGCGATCTGGGCCGCGGCTACGCCCAGTTCCTCCGCATCCTCGACGAGGGCCGCATCGCCATCTCCGCCCTGGCCACCGGGCTCGCCCAGGGCTGTGTGGACGAGTCGGTGTCCTACGCCAGGACCCGCGAGGCCTTCGGCCGCCCGATCGGCGCCAACCAGGCCATCCAGTTCAAGATCGCCGACATGGAGATGCGCGCCCATATGGCCCGCGTCGCCTGGCGCGACGCGGCCTCCCGTCTGATGCGCGGCGAGCCGTTCAAGAAGGAGGCGTCGATCGCGAAGCTGTACTCCTCGGAGGTCGCGGTCACCAATGCCCGCGAGGCGACCCAGGTCCACGGCGGATACGGCTTCATGAACGAGTACCCGGTGGCCCGGATGTGGCGCGACTCCAAGATCCTGGAAATCGGGGAGGGGACGAGCGAGGTGCAGCGGATGCTGATCGCCCGGGAGCTGGGCTTCGCGAGCTGAGCATGGTGCCGACGACGCGGACAAGGTCTTCCGGTTCGATCCGGTCCGCGCGCCGACGGCGATTCCCCATCAGCGATAACTGATCACTCGGCGGGCCAGGGCACCTGCGGGGAGCGGTAGTAGTCGATGCCCAGTGCGTCCCAGCGGGGCGCCTGCGCGGCGAGCCGCACCCGGTAGTCGTCCCAGTTGTGGGTGGACCGCGGTGACCAGCCCAGTTCGGCGATGCCGGGGAGGCGGGGGAAGGCCATGTACTCGATGTGGTCGCTGGTGGAGAGGGTCTCCGACCACAACGGGGCCTCCACTCCGAGGACCGAGGACGGCGGGGCACCGGCGATGTAGCTGCCCGGGTCCCAGTCGTAGGACTGCTTCGCCTCGACGTATCCGGCCCAGCTGAGCCCCAGCGGGGTGCTCGCGTCGTACTTCATGTCCAGGTAGGCGCGGTTGGCGGGCGAGAGGATGAGGCGGGTGCCGTTCTTGGCGGCGTCGGCAACCTCCTTCTCGCTGCCGCTGGTCCCCCAGTACTGGGCAACGGCCCCCTTCGCGGGGTGGGCCCCGGTCAGCTGGTGCCAGCCGACCACGGTCTTGCCGTACTTGGCGACGATCGGCTGGACCCGGTCCATGAAGGCCACGTAGTCGGCGTGGCTGGTGGAGTGTGCCTCGTCGCCGCCGATGTGGAGGTAGCGGCCGGGGGTGAGGGCGGCGAGTTCGCGGATGACGTCGTCCACGAAGTCGTACGTCACCTCCTTGGACGCGCACAGCGAGCTGAAGCCGACTTCGGTGCCGGTGTAGAGCGGCGGGGCGACGCCGTCGCAGTTGAGGTCGGCGTAGGAGGCGAGGGCCGCGTTGGTGTGGCCGGGCATGTCGATCTCGGGGACGACGGTGAGGTGGCGGTCCGCCGCGTACCGCACGATCTCCCGGTAGTCGGCCTTGGTGTAGTAGCCGCCGGGCCCGCCGCCGACCTGGGTGGAGCCACCGTAGGTCGTCAGCCGGGGCCAGGAGTCGATCGCGATCCGCCAGCCCTGGTCGTCGGAGAGGTGGAGATGCAGCTTGTTGATCTTGTAGAGGGCGAGCTGGTCGACGTACGCCTTGACCTGGTCGACGGTGAAGAAGTGCCGGGAGACGTCGAGCATCGCGCCCCGCCAGGCGTAGCGCGGCGTATCGGTGATGGTGCCGCCGGAGATCCGCCACGGGCCGGGCTGGCGGGTGGCGCGTTCGACGGACGCGGGCAGCAGCTGCCGCAGCGTCTGGATGCCGTGGAAGAGCCCGGCGGAGGTGCGGGCGCTGATGGTGACGGCACGTCGCGTCACCTCCAGCCGGTAGCCCTCCGCGCCGAGCCCCTTCGCGTCGGGCCCCTTGGCGTCGGGCTTCTTCTCGTCGGGCCCTTTGGCGTCGGGCCCCTTGGCATCGACCGCGTCGGCCGCGTCGGTCCCCTGCGCGCCGCGCTGTCGTGCGTCGTGCACGATCCGCAGCCGGATGCCGTCCACGCCCCCGCGTGCGGTGACCGGCAGCCGGTAGCCGGTGGCGGGGCGCAGCACGCCCGCCAGATAGTCGCCCGCCGTCCGCGCGGCGCGGGACTGGTCCACCCGGATCGGGGTGGTCCGGCGAAGCGTGTACGGGCTCTTGCCGGGCCGCACGGAGGCGGGCGCGGGCACCACCTGGTCCAGCGGGACCGGCGCGGCGGCGGAGCCGGAGCCGGAAGCGGCAGCCGCCGGGGAGGAGGACGAGGCGGTGGTGGCGGTCCCCGCCCCGGCCGCCACGGTCAGCAGGAGGGAGCACAGCAGTCGAGCACGGCGTCGTCTCATAGGGGTTCCCTTCAACGAAGCGTCCGCATCGTGGGTACTGCGACATCTTGCGTACCGCGACGCCCAGTTGGGGTCAAGGTGTAGACCAATGTGCCGCCGGGTGGGTGTCAGAATCCACCCCATGGCGGAAATCACCCAGCGCGATGGCGCCTGGACCTTTGATGGTGAGTCGGTACGGATCGTCCCGGGGCGGGACAAGAGCGTGCACCCGGTGCGGCAGGCGCTCGGCGAACTGGCCGTGCCCCTGGAGGCGCTGGCGGGCGTCGCGTACGAGCCGGGGCGCAAGTCCGGTCGGCTGCGGCTGCGGTTGCGCGTGGGCGCGGACCCGTTGGCGCAGGCCACGGGCGGCAAGCTGCCGGACGCGGCCGATCCGTATCAGCTGTCGGTCGACCCGGACCGCACCGGCGTCGCCGAGTATCTGGTCGACGAGATCCGGCAGGCCCTGCTGCTCGACCAGGTGCCGTCCGGACCGTGCGACCGCTATCTGCTGCCCGGTCCGCCGGTGCCGCTGTCGGCGACGGCGGGTGACGCCACCGTGTCCTTCGACGGTGAGCGCATCCGGCTGGAATGGAACTGGAAGACGGAGGAGTCGAAGAAGTCGGGCGGCCCCCGCACGATTCCGCTGGCGGATCTGGCGTCGGTGGAGTGGTTCCCCTCCGTCGGGCTGGAGAACGGCTTCCTCCGCTTCACCGTGGACAAGGCGACGGCAACGGCCGCACCCAAGTACGACCCGCACGCCGTCGTCCTGTACGGCTTCAAGAAGGACCCGCTGATGGCGCTGGTCGCGGCCGCCGTCATGGCCCGGATGCCGCATCCGTTCGCCCCGGCGGAGCCCGCCGCCGCGCCCCCGGCCGAACCCCCGGCCCTGGGCGCGGCCCCCGCCCAGCTCACGAAGAAGGAGGGCACCGACGGCGACGCCGACGGTGACGCGGATCACGACGCCCTGCTGCGACGTCTGCGCGAACTCGGCGATCTTCACCGGAGCGGGGTCCTCACCGAGGAGGAGTTCACCACCGCTAAACAGGCCGTACTCCGTCGATTTTCTCGCCATTGAACCTAGAGCCTGCCCGATATCGGGCAGGAATCTTGCGAAACACCCCGGCGAACCGCAGTATCAACGGATGCTCGATCGCCGTCTGTCCCACGATGACCTCATCGACCACCTGGTCCGCAGTACGCCGCTCAGCCGCGGCGAGGCGGCCCGGGTGGTGCTGGACGTACTGGCGTACTTCGACGAGACGACCGAGGAGTTCGTCCGGCGACGCCACCGCGAGCTGCAGTCCGGCGGACTGACCAACGCGGACATCTTCGAGCGGATCACGGCCGAGCTGCCGTACCGCGCGGTGGCACCGCCCGAACTCTCGCTGCGCCAGCTGCGCCGCATCGTCTACGGCTGACACGCCGCGAGCGCGGGGCGGGCGTCTCGCTCGCACCGGCCGCGCGGCGAGCATTCATGATCGATTCAATCGGGAGGGCCTGAACACCATGTGCGGAATCGTCGGATACATCGGGAAGCGCGATGTGGCGCCGCTGCTGCTGGAAGGGCTGCAGCGACTGGAGTACCGCGGCTACGACTCCGCGGGCATCGCGATCCAGGCCAAGCCGGCCAAGGGCGCCCAGAACGGCCAGACCGCCGCCGGGCTGAAGACCGCCAAGGCCAAGGGCCGGGTCCGCGAGCTGGAGGCCAGGCTGCCCAAGCGCTTCGCGGGCACCTCGGGCATCGCGCACACCCGCTGGGCCACCCACGGCGCGCCCAATGACGTCAACGCCCACCCGCATCTGGACGCGGACGGCCAGGTCGCGATCGTCCACAACGGCATCATCGACAACGCCTCCGACCTGCGCGCCAAGCTCGCCGCCGACGGGGTGGAGCTGATCTCCGACACCGACTCCGAGGTTCTCGCCCACCTCATCGGCCGCTCGCAGGCGGCCACCCTTGAGGAGAAGGTGCGCCACGCGCTCGCCCTGGTCGAGGGCACGTACGGCATCGCCGTGCTGCACGCGGACTTCCCGGACCGCATCGTCGTCGCCCGCAACGGCTCCCCCGTCGTGCTGGGCATCGGCGAGAAGGAGATGTTCGTCGCCTCGGACGTCGCCGCGCTGGTCAGCCACACCCGCCAGGTGATCACCCTGGACGACGGCGAGATGGCCACCATCAAGGCCGACGACTACCGCACCTACACCACCGAGGGCAGCCGCACCGCTCCCTCGCCGACGACGGTGGAGTGGGAGGCCGAGTCGTACGACATGGGCGGCCACGACACGTACATGCACAAGGAGATCCACGAGCAGGTCGACGCCGTGGACCGGGTGCTGCGCGGCCGGATCGACGACCGCTTCTCCACCGTCCGGCTGGGCGGGCTGAACCTGGACGCGCGCGAGGCGCGCGGCGTCCGCCGGGTCAAGATCCTCGGCTGCGGTTCGGCGTACCACACGGGCCTGATCGGCGCGCAGCTGATCGAGGAGCTGGCCCGCATCCCCGCGGACGCCGAGCCCGCGAGCGAGTTCCGCTACCGCAACCCGGTCGTGGACCCCGACACCCTCTACATCGCGGTCAGCCAGTCCGGCGAGACGTACGACACGCTGGCCGCCGTCCAGGAGCTGAAGCGCAAGGGCGCGCGGGTGCTGGGCGTCGTCAACGTCGTGGGCAGCGCGATCGCGCGCGAGACGGACGGCGGCGTGTACGTCCACGCCGGGCCGGAGGTGTGCGTCGTCTCCACCAAGTGCTTCACCAACACCGCCGTCGCCTTCGCGCTGCTCGCCCTCCACCTCGGCCGCATCCGCGATCTCTCGGTCGCCGACGGCAAGCGGATCATCGCGGGGCTGCGCAAGCTGCCCGAGCAGATCTCCGAGGTGCTGGGCGGCGAGGAAGAGATCAAGAAGCTCGCCGCGGAATACGCGAATGCAAAGAGCATGATGTTCGTCGGGCGGGTGCGCGGCTACCCGGTGGCGCGTGAGGCGTCCCTGAAGCTGAAGGAGGTCTCCTACGTCCATGCCGAGGCGTACCCGGCCTCGGAGCTGAAGCACGGACCGCTCGCGCTCATCGAGCCCGAGGTGCCCACCGTCGCGGTTCTCCCGGACGACGAGCTGCTGGAGAAGAACCGCGCGACGCTGGAGGAGATCAAGGCCCGCAGCGGCCGTATCCTCGCCGTCGCGCACCAGGAGCAGGAGAAGGCGGATCACACGATCGTGGTACCCCGCAACGAGGTCGAGCTGGACCCGATCCTGATGGGCATCCCGCTGCAACTGCTGGCGTACCACACGGCGCTGGCGCTCGGCCGGGACATCGACAAGCCGCGGAACCTGGCGAAGTCGGTGACCGTGGAGTGACCTCCGGTATGGCCTCCGGTGTGACCTTCAGCCCGACCTCCGGTGTGATCAGCCGCTGATCGGCTGATCCCGGGCCGGAGCGCCCCGGGCCGGAACACCCCCGGCGGAACGCCCCCGGATTCGGCGGTCCCCCGCGTGTGCCACCACGCACGCGGGGGCCGCCCCTGGGCCGGCGTCGCCCTTACGCCGGCGCTGGCCACCGCGCGAGAACCGTCACTTCCCGCCCGGCGCCACGCCGAACGGTTTATGCCCCGCACACGTGCCCAATCCACCTCTACGCACGGGTAGTTTCCGTGGGTGTCAAGACGGTCCTGGCGCCATCTCGGCTGCGGGGAGGGGGAGTTGAGGCTGTCCAGTTCTCAACCTCCGCCCGGGCAGGTGCCCGTCAGGAGGTTTCAGCGCGGGACGGCTGGAGAAAAGCTCGGGGCCCGAAGAGCGACCGGGCCACCGAGCCAACGGCTGCTCAGGGAATGACGACGACGGGCCGCTGCGCGCGCCGGGCGAGCCGCCCCGCGACCGAGCCGAAGATCCGCCCCACCAGTCCATGCGTGGAGCCGACCACGATCGCGTCGGCCTCGTACTCCCGGCCGACCTCCTCCAGCTCATGACAGATGTCGCCGCCGCGCTCGACGAGAATCCACGGCACCTCGGTGAGATGTTCGGCGCAGGCCAGCTCAAGGCCCAGCACCTCGGTGCGGTGATCGGGGACGTCGACGAAGACGGGGGGCTCGCAGCCCGCCCAGACGGTCGTCGGCAGCCGGTTTGCCACATGGACGATGATCAGACCTGAGCCGGAGCGCCCGGCCATGCCAATGGCATACGCGAGGGCGCGCTCGCTCGACATGGAGCCGTCGAATCCGACCACGACGCCGTGCCGGAAGGCTGGATCGCAGGAATGACGTGTTTCTTCCGCCGCTTGGGGGTGCGCCAGGTGATCGGCGACCCGCTTGCGGTCCGCGGGTTCGGGGATTTCGTGACCGGCCATCGGTGTCTCGGCGAAGGGTGTCCTCGTGCGGAGGAATACGGCGGGGACTCAGGTTGAAGTTGGCGGGGGACTAGAGCTCCGCTAGAGCTCCAGACGAGTATCGGACGGAGGGAAATCCGTCCGGGATTCATCTTTCCAAGCCCTTACCCCCAAGGGTACGGCGCCATTCCTCACCTGCCCAGGGGTTGCCCCGGCAGCGGAGCGGCCGAAGCGTTCCCCGGAGCATGCCGGAGGGCGGCCCGTAACGCAATGCCCCAAGTGGTCCCGACTCAGGTCCCACCGACCCCTCGCGTACGCCGTGCGGTCGCCCGGCAGTGACCTGTCGGCAGGCCGGGCGTTGTAGTAGCCGCGGAGCGATCGCCTCCGTACGGAACAGGTCCGGACTCCCCGCACCGGCCGCCGCCACGACCTCCCCACGGGCCCGCGCGGACGCCGGGGCCGAGCCGCGCCGGAGCCCCGTTCCACCGCTCTTCCACTGTCCGCCGACCGCTCTTCCCCTCATCTGTCCACCATCTGTCCACCGCCGTCTTGCCGCTGTCCGCCACCGTCTACCGCTGTCCACCGCGATCCGCCGCGGTCCACCGACATCCGCCGCTGTCCGCCGCGCGAGAGGAGCCGCCACCGTGCCAGACACCCGTGAGTACGACGCCCCCGGCGTCCCGGACCGTGGCCCCGGCCACGACCCGGTGAACGAGGTCATCCGCTGGTCCGCCTTCGGCTGCGCCGTGGTCCCCGCCGTCCTCCTGCTCTGTGGATCACCCCTGAGCGGCGCGGCGGGCGCCGCCGTGGGCCTCGCCGCCGTAACCGCCGCCAGCCGCTGCCTTCTGCGGTACTACGAGCGCGCGGCCGCCCGCCTGGACGCGGGCGCGGCGAGTCCGCACCGCGGGCGGCACGGGCGTACCGGGATCGGAACGCACCGGGGCGGCAGGCGGAACTGACGCCCGGCCCCTGGGTCGGCGCCGGGCCGATGCCGGACCGTGGCCGGACCCGATCACGGACCGATCCCGGACCGGGGCGTACCGGGACGGAGTGGGACAGCCCGGCAGGGCCCGGGGTGCCTCCGGAAGTGCGCCAGGTCGTACTCCGTAGACACGACCGCGGTTCGGCATGAGCCGGTCGTACGCCGGTCGAAGTACCCGTCCGCACGTCTGCGCCCGCTGGTTTTCGGCCAACTTCGCGTCCCAGTTCTTCCCTTGGCAAACGCCATGCTCAACCCCCTTCCGGCCAGCGTGGAAAGGGGTACGAGCCACCCGTACCCCCTACGGGAAGTGGGCGTCAGCAGGAGGCCCACTTCACAGCGAGGGCTACGAGTGCAACGCTTCGTGATCGAATGCTTCGCGCCAAGTTGTCATGTCGACATAGTGGCGGGTGGTGAACTGGTCACGGCGACCACACGCGACACAGTAGATTCGATCTTGGCCATGACCGGCGGGGGAACCGTTCAGGACCGAGGGGAAACGTGCAGGACCGAGAGGACGCGACCACCGAGGGGGGCTTAGAGCCATGAGCCAGGACTCCACGACCGTACCGGAGACCTCGCGCAAGCTCTCCGGACGCCGCCGACGAGAAATCGTCGCGGTGCTGCTGTTCAGTGGCGGACCGATCTTCGAAAGCTCCATCCCGCTCTCCGTCTTCGGTATCGACCGGCAGGACGCCGGAGTCCCTCGGTACCGATTGCTGGTGTGCGCGGGCGAAGATGTGCCACTGCGAACGACCGGCGGACTGGAACTGACCGCGCCATACGGCCTGGAGGCACTCTCCCGGGCCGGCACCGTCGTCGTACCGGCCTGGCGGTCGATCACCCAGCCGCCACCGGCCGCCGCGCTCGACGCGCTGCGCCGCGCGCACGAGGAGGGCGCGCGCATCGTGGGCCTGTGCACCGGGGCCTTCGTACTGGCCGCCGCGGGGCTGCTCGACGGCCGCCCGGCGACCACGCACTGGATGTACGCGCCGACGCTCGCCAAGCGCTACCCATCCGTCCACGTCGATCCGCGCGAGCTGTTCGTGGACGACGGCGACGTACTGACCTCGGCGGGCACCGCCGCCGGGATCGACCTGTGCCTGCACATCGTGCGCACCGACCACGGCGCGGACGCCGCGGGGGCCCTGGCCCGCCGGCTCGTCGTGCCGCCGCGCCGCAGTGGAGGCCAGGAGCGCTACCTGGACAGGTCGTTACCAGAGGAGATCGGGGCGGACCCGCTCGCCGAGGTCGTGGCGTGGGCGCTCGAGCATCTGCACGAGCAGTTCGACGTCGAGGCCCTGGCGGCCCGCGCCTATATGAGCCGCCGCACCTTCGACCGCCGATTCCGGTCGCTTACTGGGAGCGCTCCACTCCAGTGGTTGATCACCCAGCGGGTGCTCCAGGCCCAGCGGCTTCTGGAGACCTCCGACTACTCGGTCGACGAGGTCGCCGGGCGCTGCGGCTTCCGGTCCCCGGTCGCGCTGCGCGGGCACTTCCGGCGGCAGCTGGGGTCCTCCCCGGCCGCCTACCGGGCCGCCTACCGGGCCCGCAGGCCCCAGGGCGGCGCCCCGGACCGCGGTCCGGACCGGCTGGACCGGCTGGAGCGGGCCGAACGGCTCGGCGGCGGCGACCGCGGCGAGGCACTGGAGCAGCGGCCCGGTGAGCACGCCATGCCGCTGCGCCGGCCGGGCGCGCCCGTCACCCATGCGGGACATCACCACCACTCTCCGCACTCGTCGCATCCACCGGGCGGGACGGAGCCGGGCAAGCCGGAATCCGATGCGTACGCCCCGCGCCTGCCCGAGCAGGCCACGGGCCGCGCCCCGGGTCGTCCGACCCTGCCCGGCCAGCGGGAACGCCCCGTAGGGTGAGACGTATGAACGATCGCATGGTGTGGATCGACTGCGAGATGACCGGGCTCTCGCTGTCGGACGACGCGCTCATCGAGGTGGCCGCGCTGGTCACGGACTCCGAGCTGAACATTTTGGGCGACGGAGTGGACATCGTTGTCCGGCCACCCGCCGAGGCGCTGACCACCATGCCCGAGGTGGTGCGGTCGATGCACACGGCCTCCGGGCTGCTCGCGGAGCTGGACGACGGGACCACCCTGGCCGATGCCGAGGCCCAGGTCCTGGCGTACATCCGCGAGCAGGTCCCGGACGCCGGCAAGGCCCCGCTGTGCGGAAACTCGGTCTCCACCGACCGCGGCTTCCTCCTGCGGGACATGCCGACGCTCGAGGCGTACCTCCACTACCGGATCGTCGACGTCTCGTCGGTCAAGGAGCTGGCCCGCCGCTGGTATCCGCGGGCCTACTTCAACAGCCCGAAGAAGAACGGCAACCACCGCGCACTCGCCGACATCCACGAGTCGATCGCCGAACTGCGCTACTACCGCGAGGCCGTCTTCGTCCCCCAGCCCGGCCCGGACTCGGACACGGCGAAGACCATCGCGGCCCGCCACGTCCTGCCCGCCCGGCAGTCGTAGCGACTCGCTCCCGGCACAGAACAAAGCCGGGAGCGAGCACCCCCGCCGACCCTGTATAGTTTTTCTCGGCCGGTGCGGAACGCAGCGGTCATGGTGGGTATAGCTCAGATGGTAGAGCACCTGGTTGTGGTCCAGGATGTCGCGGGTTCAAGTCCCGTTACTCACCCTCGCTGAAGAGGCCGCTGACCTGCGAAAGCAGGTCAGCGGCCTCTTTCGTTCTCTCCCGTAGCCACACCGGTGGCCACCCGGGATCTTGAGAAGGGCTCTACCTTCCACCCATGGCGAGCATCCGGAAGCCTCCTGTCACGTCAGCGGGTCGTGACGGCTCCCCCGATGCCCATCAGCGCCCCCGTCATCAGCACCGGGGCGACTATCGCCGCGCCGAACATCACTGAGGCCGAGGAGGCCGTCCAGGTTCGAAGGCGAGCCCGAGGTGACGGAGGAGTCAGAGCCCGTCAAGGAACCGGAGAAGACCCCGAAGCCGCTGACCCAGCGGGAGCAGATCGACCTGATCGTCCGGGGCTTGTACGACTCCCTGGGCCAGCGTCGCCCCGCCACGAAGCACATGACTGACGCCTTGGAGAAGGCCGAACTGCCGTCGTCTGACGGCACGGCCCGGGAGGCCAGGAAGAGGGCGGAGGCCACCGAGCCCCACCTGAAGACGCCGCCCTCCGCTCTCGCCGCCTGAGCGAGCCCTCACACCTGCTTCGGTGCGCTGTGCTCGCCGACGGCTGGAGCACGCGTGCCTCCATGCCCGAAGGTCGCCAGGACCCATACCCCTACCCCTCCCGAACCCACGATCCACGTCACCCTCGTCCAGGAGCAGCCCCAGGAACCACGCTGGGACTGGAGCTGGCTCCAACTCGGCCGGAACACCAAGTGCTTCCTCGCCTCGATCGTCACCGCTCCCGGTCTTCTCCGAACTCGTCCGCATCATGACCGGGAGCCCCGCATGAACGGCGTCACCACGGCGACCGTCAGCCTGGGCGGCGTCACCATCGGACTTGGCATCGTCGCCTGGCACCTCACGAAGTGGTGGCGGACCGGAGGCGGCAAGGGAGCCCCGGGAACGGGAGGCGGCAGAGACCCAAAGCTCCTGATCCCCTTCGCTACCTCGATGGCGCTCGGCATGATCGCCATCACCGCCGCCGGAGGTCTGATCGGAACAGCGGCGGGCTTCGTCCTCAACAGCGGCAGCATGCTCGGCAACTGGTCGCTGACGGCCGTCACGGGCACCGAGACGCCCGAGGTGACGCGGTCCGGACTGAAGGCCCTGAGCCCCAGGGGATGCGCCCTCCTGGTGATCTACTTCGTGATCCTTGCCGCCATGTGGAAGAGCGGCGCCAAGCTCCTCAAGGGGAAGATCGCCTCGGGCGTCATCGCGGGGATCATGCTCGGCCTGAGCGCCGGGTTCTCCGGGATGGCCTCGGTCACCCTCGTGTCCGTCACGAACACGGTCGGCGGCAAGATCACGGGCGTGGTCCTGTGACCAGGTTCCGCAACGCCGTGGAGCGCCTCGCCAAGGGCAGCTCGGCCCTGTGCCTGGGGATGGGCCGGGGAGTCGTGGCGTGGCTCAAGGCGGGCGAGAAGCTCTCGGACTTCGTGATCCGCCTGTTCTTCCTCGCGCTCCCCGTGTGGGTGGCCTGGAGCCTCCTGATGGCCACCACGGCCGTCATGTGGGGCTTCCTCGTCGTCTGGTGCATCGCGGCGCGGGCCGTCCAGCCGCCCAAGGAGGCCAAGCAGGACGAGCCGGCTCTCCACCCCGAGGACCTCGCCGAGCTGCCCTGGGAGCTGGCGGGAGACCGCAAGGGCGTGCGCCTCTCCACCGTCGCCGAACAGCTCACCCGGGAGACCCCGGAGAGGTCCTGGTCCGTCCCCGGCGTGAAGGCGCTCCTGAAGGCCGCGGGCATCTCCTCACGCCATTCCGTCCGTGTGCCGGGCGTGGGGGTCGCCGTGGGGGTCCACCGCCAGGACATCCCCGGCAGCCCCTCCCCCCGGCCCCGTGGGAGCCCCTCTCGAAGGTGTAGAGCGCCAGGTCAACCCGGCTACAGCTACACCCGCTACGCCCTACACCCGCGACTTCGGGGGAGGGGTCAGCGCCACCTTCACCCCGGACCCGCAGCAGCCCAACAGGACGCACGTCAAGGTCGTCCAGCCGGAGGAGGACTGATGGAGTACTGCGCGGACTGCGGCTGGTGGACCAAGCCCCGTTGCGGCCACTGACCTATCGAATCGACCTGATCAGCCCCGCCGCTACTCGGCCTCCCGGCAGGATGACCGCTGTGGAAGCAGAGACGTTGGCGGGGCTGTTCGGTTTCGGGGGCGCCGTGGTGGGCGCGGGAGGAGCGCTCCTGGGCGGGTGGCTCCAGCAGCGACATCAGGCGAAGGTGACGCGGGAGCAGCAGGAGGCAGCCCGAGCCGACCTCCTGGAGGAGCGCGGAAGAGCCGCAGGGGAGAAGGCCCTGTCCGAGCTGTACGCCCTCCGCAGGTACTTGCAGGACTGTAAGACGAGACCTGTGCCGGAGGAACGGCAACCCTGGCGGGTCAAGACGAGAGCCTTCATCGACGAAGCCGAACTGGCGGTCATGCTGATGCCCAACGCCAGAGAGGTTCAGGCCCGGATCGGGGAGGCCGCCGACCTGATCATCGATACCCTGACGATCGGGCGGGAAGAAGCACGGCAGATGACGGACCAAGAGCACATCACGCACGTCCATAGATGTCTTGGCGGAACACGCGACGCCATCGCGGCATTGTCCGCCTTCATGCGAGGGGACCCGCTTCCCAAACCCGGCCGCCACCTACGGATGTACATAGAGGAAACCGCTCGGATCGTTGCACGCGTCAGAGCAGGCGAGTCCCCGGAGGTCTAGCAGCAGTGCAGGCAGAGACGTTGGCGGGGCTGTTCGGTCTCGGGGGCGCCTTGGTCGGGGCCTCTGTAACCATCTGGGCCACCAAGGTTGGACAACGCGAGCAGGCCAAGCAGAACCGGGAGACCCTGGAGTTCCAGGCCGAGCAGACGCGAAAAGCCCAGCTCAGCGAACTGGACGCTGCGGCCACCGATGCTGCGCTCCAGGAACTGATCGAACTGGACGAGTACTTGCGTTCCTCTGACGTGGAACCGACGGCTCGTCGGGACGAAACTCTGGACTGGGAGGAGGTGGCCAGCAGCCACCTTCGAAAGGTTCAGTTGGCCATATCCCGCATCCCGAACCGCTCCGTCTACAACCGGGTCATGATCTCGCTTGAACTATCCCGCTCCTACCGGTCGGCCTCACCTGCCCCACGACACTTTCACTACGTGCGATTGGTCCGCTCCATGGTCGCTGACATGACCGAGGTCCTTCTCTCACATCGACGTGGAGAAGAAGAGTCTCCGCCAGTGCCTGATCACGTCGCTGACGCACAGCGGCGAGCAGAAGAGGCCGCGGAGCAATGGCGGCGTCAGGTCGCCCATCTTCTCCGCGAGGAGTCGTGATCTACCCGTGGAAGCAGAGGTATCAGCGGGGTGGATCGGCCTAATCGGGGCCTCGGTCGGTGCGGCGGGCGCCCTCTTGGGCGGATGGCTCCAGCAGCGCCACCAGGCCAAGATCTCCAAGGAAGAGCGGAGGGAGGGGCGGCGACTCGCTACCGGTCAATCAGCGCTGGACATGCTCATACGCCTCCGCCAGGCCACGGCGAACCGGACCGATACCCCGGAAGGCGAGGACGCCTGGACGGATGCGTTCGTCGATTGGACCGTGACTTTCGACGCCGCCCTCTACGTCGTGCCCGACGGTGATGAGATGCGCGAGCAGGTCTTCGAGATCGTGAGACTCATCGGCTACTACGAATCGCTCGGCCAGACGCACCGAGAATCCAACCTGTGGATAGACGCCTTGTGCAGGGAGGCCCTCGCGGTGCTCTCTGCCTTCCTTCGGGAAGATCCTCTCCCGACTCCCTCGCGGTTCTTTCTTAATCAACTGGACATGGTGGAGGCTCACCTCGGGGGCGAGCGGCGTCCGTCATGACGCCCGTCAGAGCAGGTGCTTGCACTTTGTACTAGTGCACCGCATAATCGCGATCAGCGGGACAAATACGTCCTCATGCAGGCCCCGACTCCACTGGAGGTTCCGGGGCCTTTCGCGTGCTCGGGAGGGCTTCAGTGGAGGACGAGATCTGGCTGACGGCCCGCGAGGCCGCCGAGCTGACGGACGTCAGCACGGTGACGGTCTATTCGTGGGTGCGCCGTGGTCACCTGAAAGTCGAGGGCCTAGATCACCGAGGCAAGAAGCTCTTCCGCCATCTCGCCGTCGCCCAGGCCGAGAAGGCCACCCGGGCCAAGGCCAAGCGCGGACTGGCGACGGCTGCCTGACCCCGGCGCTGGCTACTTCGGCAGGACCTGCCCCTGGTCCGTCACCTCGTAGCTCTGCAAGCAGTCCAGGTACGCAGCCTCCGACACGTTGTACGGGCCGCCAGCCTGTCGATTGCAGTACTTGCTCAGGATCTGACTCTTCTGCGCGGCGGATATCCCGGCAGGTTGGTTGTTCTGCTGGTTGTTTTGCGACTGGCCGTCCACCTGATCCTGCACCCCGGAGTCCTGGGAAGGGGCGTCCGAGCTGCTGTCAGAGCCCAGAACCGCACCGCCCAGGAAGAACGAGGCGACGGCCACAGCGACCACGCCTCCCGCCATGACCGTCGGCCGCTTCCACCATGGCCGCTCAAGCTTCGCCAGGATGGCCAAGTACTCAGGGTCGCGCTCATAGTCCCCCGGTCGGACATACCGCGTATTACCCATAGCAAGCCCCCTCTGAGCCCCGACCGGCAACGACAACGTGCGCGAAGAGTCGGACGGCAAGGCTACCCACCAGACACTGACGCGAACTGCGCAAGTGTCACAACTGTGATCCGACTCAATAAGCCGCCCATGACGCCCGCCATCCCCTGACCGGTCACCCGTCGCCACACGCACGCGAGGGGGTGAGCTGGCCGTGGCCCGGACCTTCTCCGCCAAGGACGAGGAGCAGCTCCGTCAGCTCCACGCTGACGGCGTCAGCCGAAACGAGATCGCCCGTCAGATGGACTGGTCCGTCGGCACCATCACGAACCACGCGCAGCGCTTCGGCCTGGCCTTCGACAGGGAGGCCGTCAGGGCCGCCACTGACGCCCGTCAGATCGATCTGAAGGACAGGCGTCAGCGGATTCATGAGCAGCTCTTGGATCTCGCGGAGCGGGCTATCGACCGGGCCCAGAGCCGGTACCTCATGACGGGCTGGACCCACACCGGGGAACCCGTCGCGGAGTGGCTCCAGCAGCCGCCCGCCCGGGAAACCAAGGACCTGACGTCGGTAGCGGTCCAAGCGCTCAACAGGGCCGTGAAGCTCGCCAGCGGCGATTCGAGAGCCTGACAGAGAGGCGCGGCCCTCGCTCCCAGGCGTACGCCGAGTTCATCGCGGCTGGCCAAGAGCTGGTGGATGCGCTCTATGGCCAAGAGCGCGAGTTCATGGAGCAGTTCGAGACCCTCCAAAGCAGCATCCGCAAGCGCCGCTCCACTGTGGCCATCGCAGGACCGGAGGCAGTCGTGCGCTCGGCAGGCGAGTTCGCCAACGAGGTGAGGGACTTCCGGAACGAACTCATGCACGGCCGCTTCCGGGGCCACCCCTTCAACCAGAAGCACCGGCTGGAAGGTCGCCTAGACGCCTTCGCGAAGGCCGCGCGGACCGCACTGGAAGACGAAGGACACTCACCCGAAGGCCCTGCCTGGTCCGGGAGTGACTGACTCTTTCCCAGTCCCCTCCGGCTCCGGTCGAGGGGCCCTTTTGTGCATCCTGGCGCTCTTGACCGAGCGATCCTGGTGGGTGACTGTCGTAGAAGTTCGTAGAAGCAAAAGGAATGGGGAGAGCCATGACGCTACGGTTCATCGCGAAAGACCCGAACACGAACGGTGACAACTGCCCGACCGTCTGGGTGGACGAGAAGACCCAGGACCTCGTCATCCAGGGCTGGAGGGCAGACAGCGAGACGGAGAAGGAGTGCCTGGAGACCGGACGCATCCCGGACACCGAAGCGGTCGTTCGGCTGCCCGCACGCATGGTGGCCGCGATCAGGGAGGCATGTGATGTCGCAGACGGTCCCGCCGTTCACTGAGCTGCTCGCCCGCTGCCGCCACAGTGCGGTTCATCTGGAAACCCATGACGTGTACGGCGTCTCCAACGAGGACGACGACTTCGCGGCTTGGCGAGCCGGTCACCGGCACACCCCGGATAACCGGAACGAGTGGTGGAACGACTTCCACACATCCATTGCCGCGGCGGTCGAGCACGGGGTCTCGGTGCGTCGGGCCCGGGTCGTCTCTGAGCCGCTCTCGGAGTACATCCGCTACGAGCACTCCTGCACGTTCCAGAACATCCTGGCGGGCGAGGAGGTCCGGTGGCTCCCGCGCCGCCTGGCCTCGGATCTCCTGCTCCCCGGCAACGACCTGTGGCTCTTCGACAGCAACCTGATCCGCTTCGGGCTGTTCTCCGGTGAGGGGGTCTTCGTCGGACATACCCTCAGTGACAACTTGGACGTGATCAAGAACGTCTCCGAGGCTTTCGAGAGCATCTGGAGCCGGGCACTTCCGCATGACCGCTACACCATCTGAGCGCAGGGAATGACCACGTCACCTACAACCGCCGTGCAAGCTGCCCGACGCCAGCTCGCAACCCGTCTCCGGGAGATCCGTACCGAAGCGGGACTGACAGCAACAGAGCTTGCGCGGCGGCTCGACTGGTACCCCTCGAAGATCTCGCGCATCGAGCACGCCCGTACTCCTCCGGCGATAGCCGACATCCGGGTGTGGTGTGCGGCCTGTGGGGCCGATGCCCCCGCCGATGATCTCGTGGCCTCCGCCCAGTCTGCCGACTCGATGTACATGGAGTGGCGACGGCTCCAGAAGACTGGGCTGCGGCACCTCCAGGAGTCCCGAGTCGAGCTGTACGAGCGCACCCGTCTGTTCCGCGTGTACTGCTCCACCGTGATCCCCGGGCTCTTCCAGACGCCCGCCTACGCCGCCGCGCTCCTGGAGTCGATCTCGCGGTTCCACAACACCCCGAACGACGTGGCCGAGGCCGTGGACGCCCGCATGAAGCGCTCCAAAGTGCTGTTCACCAACGGCAACCGCTTCTCGGTGCTCGTGGAGGAATCGGTACTGCGGTACCAGATCGGCGACACGGTGACGATGGCGGGACAGCTCGGCTACTTGCTGACTCTGATGTCCTTGCCCTCGGTCAGCCTCGGCGTGATCCCCTTCTCAGCTCCGCGCCCGAACTGGCCCCTGGAGACCTTCAATGTCTTCGATGACGCCCGGGTTCATGTGGAGTTGCTCTCGGCAGCTGTGAAGATCACGGCCCCCAGCGAGGTCGAACAGTACATCCGGGCCAGCAAGACGATGGCGGAAATGGCCGTATACGGCAGCGCGGCACGTGAGCTGATCACCGAGGCCATCACCCATCTCAGGTAGATGTCGTAGAAAACCATAGAAACTCATTGAGGCATCTTCGGAGCCTTTTCTACGGTCTCATCACACCGCTTGCTGGCAGGTCATCTGGGCTTATCTGACCGGTCCGTGATGTGCAGTCAGCGGCACCCTGATCGTTCGATGGCGGGCGAGGTCCAGATAACAGTGACCACCACACCACGCCCCACGGGGCATCCCGGGTACTCCCAGACCCTCCCCCGAGAGCCGGAGAGCGCCGCCGTCGCCCGCAAGCTCGTGCGTACGGCGCTGACCGCCTGGGGCCTGGACGAACTGATCGAAGACGCCACGCTGGTCATCACCGAGCTGGTCTCCAATGCTGTCGACCACGGCCGTCTCCAGTCGATCCGCGTGGTCGTCAACCGCCCTACGGAGAACTGGGTCCGCTTGGGTGTGGTCGACCGCTCCAAGGCCCTCCCGATGATGCGCACCGACTCCAACGGCGACCAGGTCCGTGGCCGTGGCCTCGTCCTCGTGGATGCCGTCACGGTGCGCTGGGGCACCGACCTCTACCGCTGGGGCAAGCAGGTCTGGGGCGAGCTGAAGTGCGATTGATCATTCGCAGGAGAGAGGACAGCATGACGACCGCTGCACATCCCCGAGAAGCATTCCCGATCGCGCCCGAGGGCGGGCGTGTCCCGCACAGCTCGGAGGCGCCGACCGGACCGACCACCCGGCCCTGGATTCTGCGGTACGTCCGCGTGCCGGACTCCCAGAAGGCCACCGTCGTACCGGCGACCGTCTACGACGAGACCCTTCAGATGTCCCTGGCCCTGGACGGTGTCCTGGTCACCTGCATGGCCAATACCCACAACGCGACCGTCCCGGACGGCAGCAGCACGAACCCGCCCCCGCTGGACGAGGGGGCCAAGGACTGATGTCGCGGCCCGTCCTCATCATCGCCGCACGTGACGACTGGCCCACCGACAAGGTCGTCAAGACGCTCACCGAACGCGGTGCCGAAGTGTTCCGGATGGACACCGCGGACTTCCCTCAGCGGCTGGAGTTAGCCGCCCGGATCGATCAGGGCCAGGCATGGACCGGCGGCCTGTTCACGAGCACGCGGGCACTGGACCTGGCCGACGTGGGGTCCGTGTACTTCCGAGCGCCTGGGGCCTTCTCGTTCCCTGACGGGATGTCCGGGCCTGAGCGACGGTTCGCCGCCGCTCAGGCCCGCGCCGGGCTCGGAGGCATCCTCACGGCCATGGATCACTGCCGGTGGGTCAGTCACCCCGCGGCCATGGCGCGAGCCGAGTACAAGCCCGTACAGCTCGTCACAGCTCGCGAGTGCGGGCTCAACGTCCCGCCGACTTTGATCACCAACCGGGCCGACACAGTCCGCGCGTTCGCGGCGGAGATGTCCGGGCCGATCGTGTCCAAGCCCATCGCCAGCCCTGTGTTCATCGAGGGCGACCAGTTGAAGGCGGCGTACTCCCGCCGCCTCGGTGAGGAGGACCTCGCCGACCTGAGCGGCATCGACACCACCACCCACCTCTTCCAGGCGTGGGTCGACAAGGCACACGAGGTGCGGCTCACCGCCGTGGGCCACCGCATGTTCGCCGCCGAGGTCCACGCCGGGAGCGAGGCCGCCCACGAGGACTGGCGCAGCGATTACGGTTCGCTGACCTACGCCACGACGGTCTGCCCGCCGGGCATCGCCGAAGGGGTCCGTCGACTCCTGGCGAAGCTCAACCTGCAATACGGCGCATTGGACTTCGTCGTGTCGCCGGACGGGACCTGGACGTTCCTGGAGGTGAACCCCTGCGGGCAGTGGGACTGGATCGCAGCCGCCACCGATCTCCCGATCGTGGAGGCCATCGCCGACGAGCTGCAAGGAGTAGCAGCGTGACCGAGACCGCCGACATCGCACACCGGCATGTGACCGCGCTGGTTGACGAGCTGAGGGAAGCCGGGGCGATCCGCTCGGAGGAGTGGGCCCACGCATTCGCCGCCGTGCCCCGGCACGTCTTCGTGCCTCGCTGGTACGAGCAGGAGACCAACACCAAGGGCATCGCCGTTTGGCGGATGCACCACATCATTCACGAGGATCAGCTCCCGCTGATCTACCGCGATCAGACCCTCGTGACCGCCCTCGATCCGGATACCGCCGCGCGGGTCGACGAGAACGCCTGGACGGGCATCCCCACGTCATCGAGCACCCTGCCGAGCCTCATGGCCGGAATGCTGGAAGACCTGGACGTCCGGGACGGGCAACGCGTCCTGGAAGTGGGTACGGGTACGGGCTATAACGCCGCGCTCCTCTGCGCTCGTCTGGGTGAACATCTGGTCCACTCGGTGGACATCGATCCGGATCTCGTCCGGGACGCACAGCGCCGACTCGCCGGGATCGGGTTCCTCCCCGAGCTCACCGTGGGGGACGGCCGGCTCGGCTCCTCGACGGGTGACCACTTCGACCGGATCATTGCCACCTGTTCGGTGCCGCGCATCCCCGCAGAGTGGATCGAGCAGACTCTCCCCGGCGGGGTCATCCTCTCGGACGTCGCCCTCGGTATCGAAGGGGGTCTCGTCCGCCTCACGGTCGACGAGGAGGGGCGGGCTACTGGAGGGTTTACTGCGACGGGCGGCCGGTTCATGGCCGCCCGCAGCGAGTCCCACGTCTATCCCCAGCGGGAGCGCATCTCGTACGCCGCTGAGACGGGCACCCGCCCGAGCACGGTGACGGCCGAGGAGATCCGTCGGCACTATCCTTTCCGGCTGGTGCTCGCCTTCTCCTTGCCCGACGTGGTACTCGTCTACCACTCGGCCGACGACAGCGTGATGTCGCTCCAGCTCCAGCAGGCCGACGGCTCATGGGCCCGTACTCCGCTCGCCGGGGACAGCGTCCGGACCGTGACATACGGCGGAGACCTGGAGCTGTGGCAGCAAGTCGAGGCCGCGTGGCATTGGTGGAATGAGGCCGGCTGTCCAGAACAGGATCAGTTCGGGTACGCCCGCGAGACGGACGGCAGCGTGCACATCTGGCACCTTCCCGGCGGGCGGCACTGGGACCTTTCCGCCCGATCCTGAAGACCTCACTGAGCGCCCCGGCCGTCCAGTCCCCCTGGCGGCCGGGGCCCTCTTCGTCAGGCGCAAGAGGAGTGCCCGTGGAGAGCAGCGCGTTCCCCTGGTTGAGCAAGCTCTCGGACGAGCGGGCGTACGAATTCAGATGCCCCTCACTCAGGCGGCGTTCGGTGAGGCGGCCAGGCTCTGCCGGACGTGCCGGGTGACCTCGTCGGCGAGGATCTCGGGCGAGCCCGTCTCGATGCCGTACAGGGCCTGTGCGGCGACCTCGGCGGGGTCGGCCTTCTGGTCGGCGGGAACGCCCGCGGCCATGTCGGTGTCCATGTAGCCGACGTGCAGCGCCGAGACGGCGATGCCGCGGGGCGCCAGCTCCTCCCGGGCCGCGTCGGTCAGCGCCCAGGCCGCAGCCTTGGTCGCGGCGTAGGACCCGAGGCCTGCGGGATGCAGCCAGGACAGGACGGACAGGACGTTGAGCACGGCGCCGCCGCCGTTGCCCTCGATGACGGGGGCGAAGGCCCGCGTCACGGCGAGCGGACCGTAGAAGTTCGTCTCCATCTCCCGGCGCACCGCGTCCGGGCCGCCCGCGATCAGCGGCGTGGGGGTGGAGATGCCCGCGTTGTTCACCAGCAGCGTCGCGTCGGACGCGGTGCGGGCCGCGGCCCGGATCGACTCCTCGTCCGTCACGTCCAGCCGCAGCGGGGTGACGCCCGGCAGGTCCACCGTCTCGGGGCGCCGGGCCGCCCCGTACACCTTGGCTCCGCGCTCCACCAGCTGGGCGGCCAGATGCCGCCCGAACCCCCGGTTGGCGCCGGTGACGACCGCGACCGCGTCCTTCAGTTCCATGGCTGCTCCTCGCATCGCTTTAGATTATGCCCATAATCTAAAGCACGCCCTAGAATGGATGTCAATCGACATCCAATCGGGAGGTGGCTGATGGGCCGCGTATCGCAGGCTCAGGCGGAGGAGAATCGCAGGCGGGTCGTGGACACCGCCTCCCGGCTGTTCCGGGAGCAGGGCACCCACATCAGCGTCGCCGACCTCATGAAGGCGGCCGGTCTGACCCACGGCGGCTTCTACAAGCAGTTCGCCTCCAAAGAGGCGCTCATCGGCGAAGCCACCGCCCATGCCTTCGAGGGGCTCACCCGGCAACGCGACGACGGACTCGAACAGTACGCCGGGCAGCGCGAGGCCGCCCAGCAGGCGCTGATCGACACCTACCTCTCGACCGAGCACCGCGACAGCGCGGCGGACGGCTGCCCCGCCGCCGCGCTCGCCGCCGACATGGCGCGCGAACCCGAGGATCGCGAGGCCCGCCGCGTCTACGCCGAGGGCGTGGGTGACTTCGCCGAGTGGCTCGCCACCGAGGACGAGGACGGCCTCACCCGGCTGTGCACCATGCTCGGCGCCCTCGTCCTGGCCCGCGCCACCAAGGGCTCCCCGCTCTCCGAGCAGATCCTCACCGCCGCGCGCGCGTCTTTGACGGCGACCAGCTGATCAAGGGCAGCGGTTCAGCTCGGCGGCAGTTCCGCTGGAGTCGATTCGGGTCGTCATCACCCGGCCCTCCGAGGAGTTCATCCGCCTCGGCGTTGATGAGGACACCGGCCCGTACGCGGTCGTCTCGGACGTACGCGGGGGCCGGACGTACATCCACCGGGCGCGCGCACCCCGGCGTCGGTCATCCGGTGCGCCCGTGCGCCCTGCCGCGCGTCCCGGTCCGGGATCACCATGGACGCTCACGCCTGACATGTGAGGGGACGAACCCGTGGGGAAGCACGAGATGTGACCGGCGCAGAGGGGCTGTGTGCCGCGCTGGATGCCGTCATGGAGCGGCGTGGCGCGTGGCCCGGACGGTCGCCGTGGGTGCGTGCCGCGGTCGCGGCCGTACCGCGGCACGCCTTCGCGCCGGACCGGCTGTGGCGGTGGAGCGGGCGGGCGTACGTACCCGTCGACCGCGATACCGCCTTCGAGGAGTGGGTGGCCGAGGTGTACGGCTCTCCGGACCTGGCAGCGGTCACCGAGCTCAGCGGGGGCGTGCCGTCGTCCAGTCTGTCCGCGCAGGGCATCGTGGTCGACATGCTCGACTCCCTGCTCCTGGAGCCCGGTCACCGGGTGCTGGAGCTGGGTACCGGTACCGGCTGGAACGCGGCGTTGCTGGCCCGGCGGGCGGGCTCCGTGGTCAGCGTCGAGGTGGATTCCGGGCTGGCGGCGGCCGCGACCGGGCGGCTCGAACGGGCTGGGGCGGGCGTGGACGTGCGGGTTGCCGATGGTGTCGCGGGGTGGTCGGCGGGCGCGCCCTACGACCGCGTGATCGCCACGTACGCGGTCGACCGCGTCCCGTGGGCGTGGGTCGGGCAGACCCGGCCGGGCGGCCGGATCGTCGTCCCCTGGGGCCGGATGGGGCACGTCGCGCTGACGGTCGCCGACGATGGCCGGTCGGCGAGCGGATGGGTGCAGGGGCTGGCCACGTTCATGCTCGCCCGTGGTACGGACCTCGGTCGGCGCTTCGAGCAGGTCCGCGAGGCCGCTCCGCATGCGCACGAGCGGCCGTTCCCGTGGGATCTGACGCCGCTTCGCGACGACTGGCACCTGCGGTTCGCCCTGCGTGTCTCCGTACCGGACCTGCGGATCACGACGGCCGAGGACGAGGACGGGCTGAACGCCTGGCTCCACGATGGCGCGACGTCCTGGGCGATGCTCGCCGCGGTCGGCGACGGCACGACCATCGCCCACCAGGGCGGGCCCCGGCGGCTGGCGGACGAGGTGGAGCGGGGGTGGGGCTGGTGGCTGACCGAAGGGCGGCCCGAGCTGTACGACTTCGGTCTGACGGTGACGTCCGATCAGCAGTACGCATGGTGCCGGGACGCCGGGACGGGTCCGCGCTGGCCGGTCACATAGAGCGCGACGTGACGGCCCGGCGGCCTCTCAGGCCCAGGCCGGTGTCCAGGTGGCGGGGGTGTCGGGGTGGGCGGGGTGTTCGGGGGTGAGGTGGGTGCGGAGGGCGGTGAGGGTGGGGTGGGAGTTGTCGCGGTGCCAGAGCAGGGAGTGCGGGTAGACCGGGGCCGGGGCGTGTACGGGGATGCGGCGCAGGTCGTGGGCGGCGGGCCAGAAGAGGCGGGTGCGTTGGCCGACGAAGGTGGCCAGTGAGCGGGAGGCGGCGAGTGTGTCGAGCAGGGGCTCGGTGCCGAAGTCGGGGCCGGTGATCTCGACGGTGAGGCCGAACGCGGCGGCGAGGTCGTCGTAATAGGCGGCCCACTCGGTGCCGGGGACGAGGCCGGGCATCCAGATCCGGTGGCCGACGAGTTCAGCGGGGGTGACGGCGCGGGCAGCGGCGAGGTCGTGGGCCGGGCCGGTGAGGAGCTGGACGGGCTCGTCGAAGGCGCGGGCGGACGCGATGTCGTCGGGGAGCTCGCGGCGGGGCGTGGTGATGGCGCGGAAGGACGCGTCGACCGTGCCGGAGCGGATGGCGTCGATGGCCGCGTCGGCGTCGAAGAGGGTGACGACGTCCAGCTCGACGTCGGGGTGCGCACGGCGGAAGTCGCTCAGCACACCGGCCGGGGCGAGGCGGCGGCCGATCACGTCGACGCGCAGCGCGCGGCGGCCGGGCCGTACGGAGGCGAACGCCCGCTCCTCGGCGCGCAGCAGGTCGCGGGCGTGGGGCAGGAACGCCTGTCCGTCGACGGTGGGCGTCGCGCCGCGCGCGGTGCGGGTGAACAGCCGCACGCCGAGGTTCTTCTCCAGGGTGGCGATGCGCTTGGAGACGGCCTGCTGGGTGATCGACAGCTCAGCTGCGGCGTCCTGGAACCGCCCCGCGTCCGCGGCGGCCACGAAGGTGCGCACAGCGTCGAGATCCACGCCGGTCACCGTATCGGCACAACGATCGGTTGTGCGGGGACGGGCGGTCGGTTGTTTGCTCCCGGCGTCCGGCACCCGCTTTGATGCCGACGGTCGGCGAGGCGGTCGGGAGGGGCGTGGGGCATGGCGGGCAGACGGGCGCTGGGGCGGCGGTTCGGGTGGCTGTGGGCGGCGTACGCGGTCAGCGCGTACGGCACGGGGTTCGGGTTCGGGGCGCTTCCCCTGATCGCGATCCTCGTGCTGCACTCCGGGCCGACCGAGGTGGCGGCGCTGGCCGCCACGGGGCGGGTGGTGGGGGCCGTGGTCGCGGTGCCGCTCGGGCCATGGGTGGAGTTCCGCCGGAAGCGGCCGGTCATGGTCGCGATGGACCTGGTGCGGTTCGCGGCGATGCTGAGCGTCCCCGTCGCGTTCGCGCTGGGCCTGCTCGGCTTCGTACAGCTCCTCGTCGTCTCCGTCGTCGTGGCCGCGGCGGGCATCGCCTTCAGGGCGGCGAGCGGCGCGTATCTGAAGGCGCTCGTGGAGCCGGAGGACCTGCTCGTCGCGAACGGCCGGTTCGAGTCCACGACATGGACCGCGACGGTGGTCGGGCCGCCGCTGGGCGGGGCCGCGATCGGGATGTTCGGCCCCGTCACGACCGTGGTGGCCGACGCGCTCAGCTACCTGCTCTCGGCGCTCGGCATCCGCGCCATCGGCGGTACGGAACCGCGCCCCGCGCGGAAGGACGCGCCGCGGCTGAGAGTGGGGGATCTGCTCGAAGGGTGGCGGCATATCCTCGTCCACCCCGCGCTGCGCCCGCTGTTCGTCAACACACTCGTGGTCAACGGACTGATCATGGCGACCGAGCCGCTGCTCGCCGTGCTCCTGCTGGGCCGCCTCGGGTTCACGCCCTGGGAGTACGGTCTCGCCTTCGCGCTCCCGTGCGTCGGCGGCCTCATCGGGGCGCGCCTGGCGCAGCCGCTCGTGGCGCGGTTCGGGCAGCACAGGGTGATGCTCGGCTCGGGTGTGCTGCGCGCGTGCTGGCCCCTCGGGCTGGCGTTCGTCCAGCCCGGCGTTCCCGGGATCGTGCTCATCATCGTGCTTCAGCTCGGGCTGGTGACCTGCATCGGTGTGTTCAACCCGGTGCTGGCCACCTACCGGCTCGACCACACCGACCCCGACCGGATCGCCCGCACGCTGTCCGCGTGGGCGGTGAGCAGCAGTTTCGTCATCGCGGCCCTGACCGCCCTGTGGGGCCTGCTCGCCGCCCTCACCGGCCCCCGCACGGCGATCGCCGCCGCCGGAGCCCTCCTGCTGGCCACCCCGCTGCTGCTCCCGCGCCGCGAGCGGGCGCCCCGGGAGGGCGCGCGGGAGCAGGCCGCGAGCCTCAGCTGACGAGCGGTTCGGTGCCCCAGTGGGTGACGGTCCAGCCGCTTCGCGGGTCGCCGGTCAGGGTGACGGTCTGGGTGTTCTCCAAGGGGCGGCGGGCGGCGTACGCGGCGTCGACGTTGAGGGCGCGGGCGGCGGCCCAGGTGCGGATGGCCGCGCCGTGGCTGACGACGGTGGCGTACTCCGCTCCGGAGGCGGCGATCTCCTCGATCACCTCGTCGTAGCGGGTCAGGGCCTCCTCGCCGGTCTGCCCTCCCGGCATCGGCAGGTCGGTCTGCCCGGCGGCCCAGGCCATCACCGTCTTGAGGTAGAGCTGCACGGACTCGCTGTCGTCGCGCATCTCCAGATCACCGGCGCGCAGTTCGCGTATGCCCTCGCGGGCCACGACCTCCAGGCCGCGGTCGCGGGCGAGGGGGGCCGCGGTCTGCTGGGCGCGGCGGAGCGGGGAGGCGTACAGGGCGTCGATCCGTTCGTCCGCGAGACGTTCCACCAGGCCCTCCGCCTGCCGGCGGCCGAGGGGCGTGAGGTCCGCGCCGGGCATGTCGGTGTCCAGGGCGTGGATGACGTTGGAGGGGGTCTGGCCATGGCGGACGAGCAGGAGACGCATCAGCGGAGGGCGTCCTTCCGGGGAGCGGGCGCGGGGTGCGGCGCCCGGCCGCGGGGGCCGGGCCGCCGTCCTCATCGTCGCTCAGCCGGTCCGGGGAGGGAACACGCGACGGGGTCGCGCACCTCACACTCCCCCGGCTGCGGGGGCTCAGCCGTCGGCCGGAGCCGGATGTCGTACGGCCTTCTTCACGGCGGACTCCAGCTCGACCCGGCTGAGCCCGGCTTCCCGGGCGTGTTCGGTGACGGCGGCCTGCACGGTGACCGCGGCGTCGTACCAGTGCTTCCACTGGATCTGGTGGTCGGCGTCGGGGAGCCCGGCGAGTTTGGCGTGCTCGGCGTCCGCGGCCTGCTGGAGGGCGATGATTCTGTCGGGGATGTCCACGCGTTGGATCATAAGTCCGACGCTTCGGGCGTATGTGCGTACCTCTCGCCCGACGCCGCCCGCGTGACTCGTTCGGCGGGCGGCGCCTCAGGGCTCGCGGGCTACGCCTCCTGCTCGGGGAAGTCCACCTTGATCTGGTCCAGCATCCGGGCGAGGGACGCCTCGCTGGCGGGCTTGTCGATGCCGAGACCGGTGAGCAGACCCGAGCCGTCCTCGTGCTCCAGGAGGGCGAGCAGGATGTGCTCGGTGCCGATGTAGTTGTGGCCCAGGCGCAGGGCCTCGCGGAAGGTGAGTTCGAGGACCTTCTTGGCGCCCGCGTCGAAGGGGACCAGCGCGGGCATGGAGTCGGCGGCGGGCGGGAGGGCTTCGGTCGCGGCCTGGCGGACGGCGTCCAGGAGGATGTCCTGGGCGAGGATCGCCTTGGCGGCCAGCCCCTCGGGCTCGGCCAGCAGGCCGAGGACGAGGTGTTCGGTGCGGATCTCGTCGTTGTTCGCGGCACGGGCCTCGTTCTGGGACGAGACCACGACGTTCCGCGCGCGCGGGGTGTAGCGGCCGAAGCCCTGGCTGGGGTCGAGGTCCTGGGCGGCGGAGCCCTTGGGGACGAAGCGCTTCTGGGCCGCCTGCCGCGTCACCCCCATGCTCTTGCCGATGTCGGTCCAGGACGCGCCGGAGCGGCGGGCCTGGTCGACGAAGTGGCCGATGAGGTGGTCGGCCACGTCACCGAGGTGGTCGGCGGCGATGACCGCGTCGGTGAGCTGTTCGAGGGCGTCGGCGTGGGTCTTCTTGATGGCCTCGATCAGATCGTCGAGGCGTACGGGGTTGGTCATGCCGGTGGGCTGCGCGTTCGAGTCCGGGTTCGTCATGTGTCAACTATGGGTTGACAGTCCAGGGCGTGTCAACCCGCAGTTGACAGTAAATGGTAGACAGTGTCTACTCACGACTGGTAGACACTGTCTATGAGTGAAGAGAGCGCGGGTCTGCGGGCCCGACTGGTCGACGTCGGTGTCGCGTTGGTGGACCGGGAGGGCGTGGCGGCCCTGTCACTGCGGGAGATCGCACGGCGGGCGGGGGTCTCGCACGGGGCGCCCCGGCGCTACTTCCCGACCCATCTGTCCCTGCTGTCGGCCATCGCGCGGCGCGGCTTCGACCAGCTGGCCGGGCAGGCGGGGGCGGCGATCGGGGACGGACGGATGGACCCCCGGGAGCAGCTGATGGCGCTGGGGCGGGTCTATCTGGAGTTCACGCGGACCAACCGTGGCATGTTCGAGCTGATGTTCCGTCACGACCTGCTGGAGAGCAACGAACTGGGGCTGCGGGAGACCAGTCTGCCGTTGTTCGAGGTGCTGGTGGGGCTGGTCCGCCGGGTACGCCCCGAGGCGGAGGCGGGCGTCGTCGCCGGGGCCCTGTGGGCCAATCTGCACGGCATCGCGCAGCTCTGGGAGTGGGGCAGCCTCCCGCTCGCCGCCGGCACGGAGGACGTCGAGCCGTTGCTGCGGGCGGCGATGGACGCCCATCTGGGGACGGCGTGAAGACGCGGCAGGGGCAGGGGCAACAGTTGCGGCAGCGGCGGGGGCAGGGGCAGCGGCTCATCCTCGTCGGCAGCGTCACCGGCGCCGTGATCGTCGCCCTCGACGGCACCGTGCTGACCGTCGTCCAGCCCGCCCTGCAGCGCGATCTGCACGCCTCGTTCACGCAGGTCCAGTGGACCAGCACCGGCTATCTCATCGCCGTCGCCAGTCTGCTGGTGTTCGCCGGGCGGCTCGGCGACCGGTACGGACACCAACGGGTGTTCGCGGTCGGCACGCTGGGCTTCGCCGCCGCGTCGGCGGGCATCGGGGTGGCGCCCGGCGTCGGCTGGGTGATCGGACTGCGCGTCGCGCAGGGCGTGTTCGGCGCGCTGCTGCAACCGGCCACCCTCGGCATGCTGCGCGCCGCCTATCCGCGCGACCGGCTCGGGATGCCGATCGCGCTGCGCACCAGCGCCATCGGGGTCGCGGCCGCCGCCGGGCCGATCGTGGGCGGGGCGCTCTCCGCGCAGTTCGGCTGGCGGTCGGTGTTCTTCCTGAGCGTGGCCCCGGCGGCCGTGGTCGGCGTGCTGGCGCTCGTCGTACGCGTCCCGGCGGACGGGCCGCGCACCGGCGTGGCGCTCGACCTGCCCGGCGCCTGCCTGCTGGCGCTGGCACTGGTGTGCCTGGTCCACACGCTCGCCGCGATACCGGAGACCGGCTGGACGGCGGCCACCGCGCTCGGCTTCCTCGCCATGGCGGCCGCCGGGGGCGCGTTCGTCTGGCATGGGCGCCGTACGCCGAGCCCTCTGGTGCCGCCCGGCGTGCTGCGCTCGGCGACGGTCGGCTCGGCGCTCGGCGTGCTGGTGGCGGCGTCGGCGGCGCTGTTCGGGGCGCTCTTCGTCGGCACGTACTTCCTACAGGACGTCCTCGCGCTGGACCCGCTGGAGAGCGGGCTGCGGGTGCTGCCGCTGGCCGCGACGATGGTGCTGGGCGCGCCGGTCGCGGCCGTCCTGGCGCGCCGGTACGGGCCACGGCGTACGGCGGTGGCGGGGATGGTCCTCCTCGCGGTCGGCATCGCGCTCTTCTCCCGGCTCGACGAGGCGGCGACCGCCCCGGAGACCGGCGGCTGCTTCTTCGCGATGGGGGCCGGTTTCGGCACGGTGATGGTCACCGCGACGGCCGTCATCGTGCGCCACGCGTCGCCGGAGCACGCGGGGGTGGCGGGCGGCCTCCAGCAGACCGCCATGAACATCGGGCCGACGCTGGGGGTGGCCGCCGCCACGATGCTGCTGCGGCTGCCGGGCGGCGGGGCCTTCGCCGCCGCGATGGGGCCCGCCCTGGCGGTCCTCGCGGCGGTCGCGGCGCTGGGCGCGCTGCTCGCGGTGGCGCTGCCCGGCCGGACGGCGACCCCGGCGAAAGGCCGGACGGCGACCCCGGCGGAAGGCCGGACGCCGTCATCGGCAGAAGGCCGGACGGCATCCCCGGCGGAAGGCCGGGCCGCATAGCATCGGCGGATGGCCATGTTCGTGCATCTGACTCCGGCCGTGGACGAGGCCCGCGTCCGGCGGGCGGGGATCAAGGCGGTCGGCCGGGGAGGCCGGGGCGGGGGCGGACGGGGAGTGTTCTGCTTTCCGGTGCTGCCGTCGTACACGCTCACCCACCAGTGGTTGCGCGAACTCGCCCGGCGCGAGGGGCCGCGCGGCCTCGTCGCGGTGCATGTGCGGCTGCCGGACGACGAGCGGGTCTCGGTGGGCCCGTACCACGGCACCCCGGTCGAGCTGACCGCGAGCGACGCGGTGCGGCGGGTGGCCGCGCTGGCCGACCCACGGGGGTGGGAGGTGTTCCTTCCGCGCGCCGTCTCCCGGCAGGAGGTGCACCGCGTCCGGGCGGTTCGGCAGGTGACCGGATGGCGCTACTTCCCCGGCGCGCACGGCGTCACCCCGTGCACATGTGACGGCTGCCGGGTGCGCGGGGAGTACGGGTCACGGCGGCTCCGCGAACGCCGCCCGCACCCCCTGGACGGACCGCCGCCCCCGGTCCCGGTGCTGCTGGAGCGGATCGGGGCGGCGGCCGGTGAGCCCGGCGCGCTGTGCGCGGCGCTGCGCTGGTTCCGGCTGCGCCGACGGGGCCCGGTGGAGCGGCTGGCGGGGCTGGCCGCCCATCCCGACGCGGACGTGCGCATGGCGCTGGCCGAGGCGGTCGCGCGATGGTCGACGCCGGGAGTCGACGCGCTCCTCGCCGCGCTGGCGGCCGATCCGGACCCGGAGGTCCGGGAGGTGGCCGGGATGATCGAGGAGACCAGGGGCGACGGGCACGGCTGAAGGCCGCACCGCAGTAGCCGCCTCAGGCGCGTGGTTCGTGGTGGGGTGGGTGGCGGGGCCACCAGGGGGTCCAGGTGAACTTGTCGCCGCCCACCCAGCGGACCACGTCCGGATCGTCCAAGTCGATGTCGTGCATGCCGAGCTGGCGGGCGATCTCGATGATGTCCAGGACCGAGTGCGCCTTGCCGACCAGCTCCCCCGCGACCTCCACCAGGCGGTACGGGGTCTCGCCCTGCTGGACGCCGAGCACCACCATCGTCGGCCGGGTGACGCGCGGGCTCTCGCTCTCGGTCATGGCTCCACGCTGCGGCCCGGGAGCCGCCGTCGCACCCCGGAGGCCCCGGACGGGCGACTCCCGCTCGCCCGCCGGCGAGCGGCGCCGGACGATGAGCCCGTGGACCGCAGGCACTTCCTCGGAGCCGCCGCCGGGGCCGCCGGGGCCGCCGGAGCCACGGTGGCGGGCTGCGACGCGGACCGGCAGGAGCGGCCGACGCGCAAGGCCCGGGCACGCCGGGCCAGGGCCTCCCGCCGCGCGCGAGAGGCGGCCGAACGGGCGCTGCCCGGCAGCCCGGACTGGCGCGTCCGTACGCCCGGACCGGCCGCCGCCGTCCAGGGATACGCGGACCGGGTGAGCGTGCTGCCGGGCGAGGAGTTCGGGCTGTACGTCTCGACGACCGCGCCCGGCTTCCGGGTCTCCGCGTACCGGGTGGGCTGGTACGGCGGGGCGCAGGCGCGGCGGGTGTGGCGGTCGGGGCGCATCCCCGGGATACGGCAGGGCGCCCCGGCGTTCCTGCAGGCGACCCGCACCGTACGGGCCGACTGGAAACGGTCCCTCACCGTGGCCACCACCGGCTGGCCCGAGGGCGCGTATCTGCTGCGGCTGGACGCGGACCACGGCCACCAGCGGTACGTGCCGATCGTCGTCCGCTCCCGCGAGGCGCGCGGCCGGACCCTGCTGATGCACGCGGTCGCGACGTGGCAGGCGTACAACACCTGGGGAGGGTTCAGCCTCTACCAAGGGCAGGACGGCGCGTACGGGACGCGTTCGCTGGCGGTCAGCTTCGACCGGCCGTACGCGGGCGACGGGGCCGAGAAGTTCCTGGTGTACGAACGGGCGGCGGTGGTGCTCGCCGAGCGGCTGGGGATTCCGCTCGCGTACACCACCGGGGTGGACGTCGCCCTGGACGCCTCCGTGCTCGACGGGGCGGCGGCCGCGCTCTCGCTCGGCCATGACGAGTACTGGACGCCGGAGCAGCGGGAGCACGTCACGCGGGCGCGGGACGCCGGGACCAATCTGGCCTTCCTCGGCGCGAACGCCTGCTTCCGCCGGATCAGGCTCGCTCCGGGCCCGGGCGGAACGCCCGCGCGCACGGTGGTCTGCTACAAGACCGCCTACCGCGACGACCCGTATCTGGTCGGCCACCGCGACATGGCGACCACCGACTTCCGGCTGCCCCCGGCCCCCGACCCCGAGTCGTCGCTGATCGGCCTGATGTACGAGGGCTATCCGGTGGACGCGCCCTATGTCGTCCTGGAGGGCGGCCACTGGCTGTTCGCGGGGACGGGGGTGGAGCGCGGGACCGCCTTCGACCATCTGGTGGGCGTGGAGTACGACCGGGTCACCCCGGGCGATCCCACCCCGCGGCGGCTGGAGATCATCGCCCACTCGCCGCTGGTCTGCCGGGGCAGGCACAGCCATTCCGACTCCGCGTACTACACCGTGGAGAGCGGGGCGGGGGTGTTCGCGAGCGGCACGATGCGCTGGGTGGAGGCGCTGATGGCGGGGACCCGCGAGAACGGCCGGAACCACGGCATGGACGCCCGCACCGGCGCCTTTGTCACCCGCACCACCGAGAACCTGCTGCGCGCCTTCGCGGCGGGGCCGGGCGGGAAGACGCAGCCGCGGCCGAAGGACAACGTGCGGAGCGTGTACGGCGCGTCGGCCACCGCCTGACGATCGCCGGGGCCGTGGATCTTCCGCATGGGCGGAAAAAGTCCGAAGATCAGGCTTAAAGGACCAGGGCGGTGCCCTCGGCCTGACACGGAACGGGAGGAACTCCCATGCGGAGATCGTGGAGATCGCTGAGATCAGAGAAAACCCCACGCGGTGCGTTACGCCGCCGGGTGGCCTGGCCGGCCGCCATCGCGGCGGCGGTGGTCGCGGCCGGTGCGACGCTGCTCACGGGCGCGGCGCCGCAGGCGCGGGCCGCCGTGGCCGACAACCCCGGTGCGCTGAAGCCGCTCACCGCCTCCTCGGAACTGGCGAAGCTGACGCTCACCGAGAACACGGTGTCGCCGGACAGCATCGCCGAGCTGGACTCGCGGCTGCCCAACGTCGGCGTGGACACCGTACTGAAGAGCGCGAACCACCCCATGACCCGCACCTCATCGGGATGCCGCGCCTCCGAGAAGGCCGCGCTGCCGATCAGTCCGCAGGCCGCCTCGGCGTACTGCTTCGACACCGGCGACGCGCTGACCCAGCAGTGGCTGCCGCAGTCCGTCACCTCTTCCGGGGACGCGGACGACGACGGGCTGTGGGGCACCAACAAGGTGATCCTGTCGGGCTGGACGCACAACGACCACCTCAACGACGAGTTCCCCTCCGAGCCCGACGAGGACAAGGCGCTCGCCCGGCTCGCCTTCATCGACGCCAACGACCCCGGTGACCTCAAGTACCGCTGGGTGCTGCTGGCCGTGCCGACCGAGGGCGGCACGAACTTCGCCAAGATGGGCTCGCACCTGGGCGGGATGGTCTGGTACGGGGACAAGCTGATCGTCACCGCGTCCAACGGCGACGCGCACAACAACGCGATGTTCGTCTTCTCGATGAAGCACATCCTCCAGGCCACGAAGAACGATCGCGCGATCGGCAAGGTGGACGGCGGCTACTCGGCGCACGGCTACCAGTACGTGATGCCCGCCATCGGCTCGTACAGCCTGAGCGGGAAGTGCTCATCGGCGAACGACGACGCCATCCCCTGCTTCGCCTCCCTCTCGCTGGACCGCTCCAGCACCCCGCACCGCATCGTCGCGAACGAGTGGTTCTCCTCGGGCGGGACGCAGCCCGCGCGGCTGTTCCGCTACGACCTCGCGCCGGTGACCAACGACATGCCGCTCGCGGTGAACAGTGCGCGGAAGGCCACGGCGGCGGACGCGTACGAGACCAAGGCGGTCGGCGTCCAGGGGACGCTGTCGTACCAGAACACCTGGTACGTGCCCAGCGCGCGCGGCGGGCCGGGCCAGCACGGCATCATGTGGCGGCAGGACACCGGCGGGGCGGCCTCGACGAGCTGTACGGGCACGAGCCCGGCCATCGCGTGCTGGGCCAAGCACTCGGAGTCCATGTCGCTGTGGTGGCCGACCAAGACGGTGTGGTCGGTGACCGAATGGGCCGCCGACGCGAACGGGAAGTGGCAGGACCCGGCATCGAGCGGCTGGGAGGACCGGGTGGTGCCGGAACGGGTGCTGTTCTCGGTGCCGTTGTCCTCGCTGGGCTGAGGACGCGCGTGAGCGGTGGGGCTCCCTGCGCGCGGGAGTCCCACCGCTCACGGCGGTCATTACTCGAAGAGCTCCGCGTACGAGCCCATCGCCAGCGCGATGTCCGCCTGGGCCCAGAAGCGGTGATACGTGAAGCTCGGCACGGCGCCGCCCTTCAGGTACGCCTCGACCTTGGACCAGGCCGGGTCGTTCTTGTAGAAGGAGCGGATCGACAGGAAGGTCGAGGAGGAGTCGATCTTGTCTCCGTTGGGCATGGTGCCGGTCCAGCCGCTGGGGACGTAGACCGGGTCGTCGAAGCGGTTGTAGTCGGCGCGGGACTCGGGGACCGCGATGCCCAGCGCGTCCTGGTAGTGGTCCCACATGCCGTCGAGCAGCGCCTTGGCGGTGTTCTTGGCGGCGGTGTGGCCCGACTTGGCCGCGTAGTAGGACAGCGTCTTGGCGTACGCGGCGGCCACGCCCACGTCGTTGGTGTAGTCGGCGACGGTGACGTGCAGGCCCGTGTTGGCGCCGGGGCTGGAGGCGTTCCAGGTGTCGGGCTGGCCGGACCACTGGAGGGTGGACGGGAACTGGTAGGTGCCGTCCGGGTTGATGGTGGTCTTGGACAGCGCCCAGGTGACCCACTTGTCGAGGACGGCCTTGGCCGAGGCGTCACCGGTGCGGTTGTAGTACTCGGCGACGCGCTCCATGGACCACGCCTGGAAGCCGAACCACTGGTTGGACGGCGGGTCGTGGTAGACGGGCGCCTCGTCGTAGTACATGCCGTAGAAGGTGGACTTGCCCGCGGGCGGGGTGGCGTAGCGGCCCTGCCAGCTGTTGGTGGCGCCGCCCGCGATGGCGCCCTCGCTGGACTGGAGCCACCGGTAGAACTCCAGCTGCCGCTTGAGGCTGGTGGACCAGTCCCCCGCGCCGGTCGCGGACTTGGGCTTGAGGTCGGCGTAACTGCTCAGCGCCCAGGCCGCCATGGGGTTCTGGTAGCCGCCGTGGGCGTGGGAGGAGCCGATGCGCCAGGCCCATCCGGCGGAGGTGTCGGTGGCGCCGCCCCAGGCGTAGTACCAGGAGAGCAGATAGCTGGAGCTGTTCTTGCCGCTGCCCGCCGCGCAGGTGGTCTCGCCGACGCAGTTGCCGACCTTCTTGAAGTACTTGTCGTACATCGCGTAGCGCAGATAGTCGCCCATCTTGGCGGCCTTGGCGATATTCCCGGAGATCTGGCTGCCCTTGCCCTGCGCCTTGGCCCACTCCGAGGCCCAGTAGGCGGCCTGGACGACGCGGGCGTCGGCGTCGGGGGCGTTGGTGAACTTCCACTGCTTGGAGTAGGAGGCGTCACCGGTGAACAGGTCCAGATAGCCGGATCTGCCGCCGTACTTGAAGCCGTCGCAGGTCGGCTGGGTCACCGTCTCCCAGACGGACTCCTGCGGGCCGCGCTGGAAGGTGTTGACGTAGGACGGGCCGGTGTCGGACGGGCCCGCCTCGCACTTGCCGGGCGCGTTGCCGTAGCCGTAGGTGTTGTCGACGTCCTGTATCCAGTGCATGCCGTAGACGTCGTCGGTGCCGTACGCGCTCTTCAGCTCGGCCGCGATGGGGTCCTGGCCGACGGGCACGTTGCCGTCGAGCTTCGAGGGGTACTGGGAGGGCTGGTCCCACTCGGGCGCGTAGGTGGCGGGCTTGGAGGCGTTGTAGAAGCTGTTCGTGGGCTGGTCGGCGTGGGTGGGGATCATGTACTTCTCCATGATGTCCCACGCGGAGTTGAACTTGGCCCAGTCGCCGGTGACCTTGCCGTACATCGCCTGGAGCCAGATCAGATAGCTGTACGCCTCGGACGTCGTCTCATGGCCCTGGTCGGGGGCCTCGACGATCAGGGTCTCCACGGAGTGGTACGGGATGCCCTCGGGCGAGAAGTAGCCCGCCGAGGGAGCGGTGATCTTGTTGTACAGCTCCAGGAAGCGGGCGTCGTAGGTCTTGGCGGCGGCCAGCTGGGTGACGGTGACCTCGGCCTTGGTGTGACCGGTGGCGGTCGCGGTGAAGGTCGCGGAGCCGGTGCCGGAGCCCGCCGCGGCGACGGTCACCTGCTGGGCGGTGTTCCAGTTGGCCGGGGTGAAGGTGAGGCTGCCGCCCGAGGAGATGCTCAGGCCCGTGTTGCCGGACGTACGGGCCACCGCGACCGCCACATTGGCGGACGGCTTGGTGGACAGCCGCAGCCCGAAGGTGCCGGTCTTGCCCTGCTCCACGCCGAGCTGGGCGGGGCTGGCGACCAGCGCCGGACCGGAGGCGACATGGATGCCGACGGGGGTGGACTCGGCGGAGGCGCCCTGGCTGTCGTAGGCCTTGGCGTACAGCGAGAAGTCGCCCGCCGGGACGTCCGTGTAGTCGAAGGTGTACGGCGAGGTGGTGTCGGTGCCCAGCAGCTTGGTGTCGCTGTAGAACTCCACCTTGCCGACGGTCGCGCCGTCGGCCGCCGCGGCGGTGGCCGCCATCGGGACCGTGCCGCCGGTCGTGTAGACGGCGCCCGGGGTGGGGCTGGTGAGGACGGTGATGGGCGGCTGGTGGGCGCCGCGGCAGGTGACGCCGTTGACGGCGAAGGCGGTGGGCGCGGTGTTGGTGCCGCTGTAGCTGAACTGGGCGCCGGTGGTGACGTTGCCACCGGCCGCGATGGTCGCGTTGTGGGCGGCGTTCTTGACCGTGACGGATCTGCCGGACTGCGACCAGGTGCCGTTCCAGCCGTTGCCGAGCTTCTGGTTGCCCGCGTAGTCGTAGGTCAGGGTCCAGCCGTCGATGGCCTCGGTGCCGGGGTTGGAGATCGTGAGATCGGCGGTGAAGCCGGAACCCCAGTCGTTGGTCTTGTAGTCGACGTTGCACTGCACGGCGGCGTCGGCGTGGGCGGGAGCGGCGCCACCGGTGGCGGTCATGGCCACGGGCAGCGAGAGGGCCGCGGCCAGCGCGGTCACCAGCCGTCTCATCCGCCGACGCGCCCCTGACAAGGGTGAGCCTCGCTGTACGCGCATGGGGGACCTCCACGCGGGTTCGGAAAATGGGGGGAAGTGCGAACCAGTGGGAGCGCTCCCAAGCGTCTGTTCCCTCTGAGGAAGTGTCAAGTCTTTGAACAAGATGGGCCGGTCGAACGTCTTCGACCGATAATTCTCTGAACGACTCTGTTGACATGTACGCCTCTAGCGCTACGGTCACCTCAACCAGTGGGAGCGGTTCCAGCAGTCAGCGCCGCACGGGACGGCGCGCGAGGACCCGAGGAGTCGCTCCATGCGAGCACCACCGCGCCTTTACGCCTTGGCGGCCGCCGCGTCGCTCACCTTGGCGGGTACCGCGGGCACCGCGGCCGCGTCCAGCACCTCCGTCGCACCGCGGGCGGCCGCCGCCTGCACCGTGGCGTACACCGCCACCAGCCAGTGGAGCGACGGCTTCCAGGGCAACGTCACGATCACCAACAACGGGGCCGCGCTCGACCGCTGGACCCTCACCTTCGACTTCGCCGCCGGGCAGAAGGTGACCCAGGGGTGGAACGCCACCTGGTCGCAGTCCGGGACGACGGTGACCGCGGTCAACGCCTCCTGGAACGGGAAGGTCGCGACGGGCGGCAGCGTCGGCGCCGGGTTCACCGCCTCCTGGTCCGGGTCCAACCCGGCACCCTCCGCGTACAAGCTCAACGGCGTGGCGTGCGACGGCGGCTCCGGCCCGACGGACCCCACCGATCCCACCGATCCCCCGCCGGGCCAGGGCAGCACCCCGCCGAAGCTGCGCGTCTCGGGCAACACCTTCGTGGACGAGAACGGGGCCACCCGGCGGCTGCTGGGCGTCAACCGCTCCGGCGGCGAGTTCATGTGCGTCCAGGGGCGCGGCATCTTCGACGGCCCGGTGGACGACGCGTCCGTCAAAGCCATCGCCGGATGGAAGGCGAACGCGGTCCGCGTCCCCCTCAACGAGGAGTGCTGGCTCGGTCTGTCGCACATCGACTCCGCGTACCGCGGCGCCAACTACATCAACGCGGTGAAGGACTTCGTCGCCCGGCTGGAGGCCAACGGCATCACGCCGATCCTCGAACTCCACTGGAGCCACGGTAAATACACCGGCGGCGATGCCCACTGCCCGGACACCGAGTACGCCACCTGCCAGAAGCCGATGCCGGACGCGCAGTACACCCCGGCGTTCTGGTCCTCGGTCGCCCAGACCTTCAAGGGCGACCAGGCCGTGGTCTTCGACCTGTTCAACGAGCCGTTCCCGGACCGCGCCACCTCGGACCTCACGGCGGCGTGGAAGTGCTGGCGGGACGGCGGCAGCTGCCCCGGCATCGACTACCCGGTCGCCGGTATGCAGAGCCTGGTCACCGCTATACGGAACACCGGCGCCCGGAACGTGATCCTGCTCGGCGGCCTCGCGTACTCCAACGACATGCGCCAGTGGCTGACGTACAAGCCGAGCGACCCGGCGGGCAACCTCGCCGCCGCCTGGCACACGTACAACTTCAACACCTGCTCCAGCGAGAGCTGCTTCAACGAGCAGCTGGCCCCGGTGATCGCCCAAGTCCCGTTCGTCGCGGGCGAGATCGGCGAGAACACCTGCTCGCACGGCTACATCGACCGCGTCATGGCCTGGCTGGACGCCAAGCGCGCCTCGTACCTCGGCTGGACCTGGAACACCTGGGACTGCTCCTCCGGCCCGTCCCTCATCAGCGATTTCAACGGCACCCCGACCGCCTTCGGCATCGGACTCCGCGATCACCTGAAAGGACTGTCATGAGCCGCATCACCTCACCTCCCCCACCCGCCGCTCGCAGGCCCCGCACCCGTACCCGCGCGGTCGCGCTGGCGGGCGGCGCGCTGCTGGCCGCCACCGCCCTGACCGTCGGTTCGCTCGCGGGCACCGCCTCGGCACAGGCCGACGGAGCCACCAAGGCCGCCGCCAAGGTGGACAACCCGTACGCGGGCGCCAAGGTGTACGTCAACCCCGACTGGTCCGCCAAGGCCGCCGCCGAACCCGGCGGCTCCAAGATCTCCAACCAGCCGACCGGCGTCTGGCTGGACCGCATCGCCGCGATCAACGGCACCTCCGGCGCCCGCGGCCTGCGCGCCCACCTGGACACCGCCCTGACCCAGTCGGGCGGCAGCCCCACCGTCGTCCAGCTCGTCATCTACAACCTGCCGGGCCGCGACTGTGCGGCGCTCGCGTCCAACGGCGAGCTGGGCCCGACGGAGATCGACAAGTACAAGACGCAGTACATCGACCCGATCGCGTCGATCCTGGGCGAGTCGAAGTACGCCAACTCCAATCTGCGGATCGTCACCACCATCGAGATCGACTCGCTGCCGAACCTGGTCACCAACACCAACGGCCGCCCGACCGCCACACCGCAGTGCGACACCATGAAGGCCAACGGCAATTACGTGAAGGGCGTCGGCTACGCGCTCAACAAGCTGGGCGCCGTCGGCAACGTCTACAACTACGTGGACGCCGGACACCACGGCTGGATCGGCTGGGACGACAACTTCAACGCCACCGCCCAGGTGCTCAAGCAGGCCGCGACCGCCGAGGGCAGCACGGTCGACAAGGTGGCGGGCATCATCGTCAACACCGCCAACTACAGCGCACTGAAGGAGAACAACTTCACCATCAACGACAACGTGGCCGGAACCTCCGTCCGCCAATCCAAGTGGGTGGACTGGAACCGCTACGTCGACGAGCTGTCCTTCGCCCAGGCCTTCCGCCAGGAACTGGTGAACGTCGGCTTCCCGTCGAGCATCGGCGCCCTCATCGACACCTCGCGCAACGGCTGGGGCGGCTCCGCCCGCCCGTCCGGCCCGGGCGCGACGTCCACCGTCGACACGTACGTCAACGGCGGCCGCTACGACCGCCGCATCCACATCGGCAACTGGTGCAACCAGTCCGGAGCCGGGCTCGGTGAGCGGCCCAAGGCATCACCCGCCGCCGGGATCGACGCGTATGTGTGGATGAAGCCCCCGGGCGAGTCGGACGGCTCCAGCTCGCAGATCGCGAACGACGAGGGCAAGGGCTTCGACCGCATGTGCGACCCGACGTACACGGGCAACGCGCGCAACGGCAACAACATGTCCGGCGCGCTCGCGAACGCGCCGCTGTCGGGCCACTGGTTCTCGGCCCAGTTCCAGCAGCTCCTGAGGAACGCCTACCCGGCGCTGTAACAGCCCGGCGCTGTAACAGGCCGTCCCCCGGTGGGGCCGGTGAACCGCGGCCAGCGGTCCACCGGCCCTTCCCGCGTTCACGACGACTCGCGGCGTACCAGCTGGGTCGGCAGCACCACCTGGGGGCACTTGGCGGGGCGTTCCGGGGCGCCTTCGATCTCCTCCAGCAGCACCCGCACCATCGCGCGCCCCATCTCCTCGGTCTGCTGCCGGACGCTGGTGAGCGGCGGGTCCATGTGGCGGGCGACGGCCGAGTCCTCGAAGCCGACCAGCGCGACGTCCTCCGGGACCCGCCGCCCGGACTCGCGCAGCACCTGGCGGGCGCCCGCGGCCATCACGTCCGAGGCGGCGAACACCGCGTCGAGACGGGGCCGGAGCTCCAGCAGCCGGCGCATCGCCCGGCGGCCGCCCTCCTCGGTGAAGTCGGCGGACGCCACGAGCTCCGGTTCCGGCTCCCGGCCCGCCGCGCGGACCGCGGCGCGGTAGCCGTCCAGACGGCACTGGGCGACATACATGTCCAGCGGTCCGGTGATGGTGGCGACGGTGGTGCGGCCGCGCCCGATGAGGTGCTCCACGGCGGACTGCGCGCCCCCGGTGTTGTCCGAGTCGACGTACGGCACCGACTCGTGCGCCGAGCGGCGCCCGCTGAGCACCGCGGGCATCTCGATGCGCTCCAGCAGATCGGGCAGCGGGTCGTCCGCGTGGACGGACACCAGCAGCACGCCGTCGACCCGGTGCGCCGAGAGGTAGTCGGCGAAGCGCTGGCGCTCCTTGGGGGTGCGGATGAGGGTCAGCAGCAGCTGCAGATCGGTATCGGCCAGCTCGGCGCCGACGCCGCGGATGATGTCCGAGAAGTAGGGTTCCGCGAAAAGCCGGGTCTCCGGCTCGGGTATGACCAGCGCGACGGCGTCGGCCCGGTTGGCGGCCAGCGCGCGGGCCACCCGGTTGGGCACATAGCCGAGTTCGGCGACGGCCTGCTCGACGGCCGTACGGGTGCGGTCGCTGACCCTCGGCGAGCCGTTGATCACCCGGGAGACCGTGCCGCGGCCGACCCCGGCGCGGGCCGCGACCTCCTCAAGGGTGGGCCTGCCGCGCCCCGCGCCATGCCGCCGGGTTCCTGCCATCTCGCGCCTCCAGCCTCCGTACCCAGCAGATCCACCCACGTGGGCGGCTGCGGTGGACATTCAACAGCAGTGCGGTTTCCGGAAGTTGTTCCGCGCTGTCCCTTGACACCCCAGCGGGGAGCCGCAACCCTTCAACACATCAACCTGGGAGCGCTCCCACGGTACCTGAGTCATACACAACCCGCACACTGCCCGCCCGTGCCGATGCATCTCAAAGTCCCATGGATTCCCCCTTTTTGGCCGGGAGCGGTACGTCAGGGCGCTAGGAGGACGGAATGCACAGGACCACTGGTACGTACCGCAGCAGAGCCATGGCCCTCGCGGCCATCGCCGCGTTAGGGGCCGGTCTGCTCAGCGGCTGCGCCGACGACGGCGACACGGACAGCGACAAGTCGGGGGGCGGCGGCAACGAGGGCAAGACGGTCGTGACCGTCGGCACGTACGGCGTCATGGGTTTCAAACAGGCTGGGCTCTATGACGAGTACATGAAGCAGCACCCGGATATCAAGATCGAAGAGAGTGTGATCGACCCGGCCTCGAACTACTACCCGCAGCTGCTCACCCATCTCGGCTCGGGCAGTGGACTCGCCGACATCCAGGCGGTCGAGGTGGGCAACATCAACGAGGTCACCACCACCCAGGCCGACAAGTTCGTTGATCTTTCGAAGGCGGACGGCGTCAAAAAGGAGAACTTCCTCGACTGGAAGTGGGCGCAGGCCACCGCCAAGGACGGTAAGACGATCGGCCTGGGCACGGACGTGGGCCCGATGGCGATCTGCTACCGCAAGGACCTCTTCCAGCAGGCCGGGCTCCCGGCCGACCGTGACGCGGTCTCCGAGCTCTGGGCGGGCGACTGGCAGAAGTACCTCGACGCCGGCAAGGACTTCGCGAAGAAGGCGCCGGGCGGAGCCGCGTTCCTGGACTCGGCCGGCGGACTGTTCAACGCGGCGGTCTCCGGCAGTTCGGAGGTCTATTACGACAAGAGCGGGAAACCCATCTACAAGGACAGCCCGGCCGTCAAGAAGGCATGGAAGCTGGCGACCGACGCGTCCGCGTCCAAACTCTCCGCCAAGCTCCAGGAATTCACCAAACCCTGGCAGCAGGCGCTCGCCAACGGCAAGTTCGCCACCGTCTCCTGCCCGGCCTGGATGCTCGGCCAGATCAAGGAGTACGCCGGGGACAAGTACAAGGGCAAGTGGGACGTCGCCGCCGCCCCCAAGCCCGCCAACTGGGGTGGCTCCTTCCTCTCGGTGCCGCAGGCGGCGAAGAACAAGGACGAGGCGGTCAAGCTCGCCACCTGGCTGACCGCGCCCGAACAGCAGGCCGGCCTCTTCGAGAAGCAGGCGAGCTTCCCCAGCGCCCAGGCCGCGTACAGCCTTCCCCAGGTGGGCGACGCCAAGCTCCCGTACTTCGACAACGCGCCCATCGGCAAGATCTTCTCCGAGGCGGCGAAGGACAGTCCGACGCAGGTCCTGGGCCCGAAGGACGCCGTCATCAAGCAGAACTTCACCGATGTCGGCCTGCTCCAGGTCGAGCAGCAGGGCAAGTCGGCCGACGAGGGCTGGAAGGCCGCGATCAAGACGAACGACAACGCGCTGGATCAGTGACCCGGACATGACCGCACCTTCCGGTTTCACTCCTGATACGGCCGCGCCCCCCGCAGGGCAGGGGGGCGCGGCCCCGCGCGCCGCGACCGCGCCGGCGCCCGACCCGGCCGAGCAGCGGCGTCGCGACCGGCGCAGCCGCCGCTACCGCTGGGATGTGCGATGGAGCCCGTACGCCTTCGTCGCCCCCTTCTTCATCTTCTTCGCCGCTTTCGGCCTCTTCCCCTTGCTCTACACAGGGTGGGCCTCGCTGCACCAAGTGGAGCTCACCGACCCCACCCACATGGAGTGGGCGGGGTGGCACAACTTCTCCAGGCTGTGGGAAGACGAGTTCTTCTGGAAAGCGCTGCGGAACACCTTCACCATCGGGTTGATCTCCACCGTTCCCCAGCTGCTGATGGCCCTCGGGATCGCGCATCTGCTCAACTACCGGCTGCGCGCCTCCATGTTCTTCCGGGTGGCGATCCTCACCCCGTACGCCACCTCCGTCGCTGCCGCCACGCTGGTGTTCGCGCTGCTCTTCGGGCGTGACTACGGCATGGTCAACTGGTCTCTGGGACTGGTCGGGCTGGACGGCATCGACTGGCAGAACGGCACCTGGACCTCGCAGATCGCGGTGTCCACGATCGTCATCTGGCGGTGGACCGGCTACAACACGCTGATCTACCTGGCCGCCATGCAGGCCGTGCCGAACGATCTGTACGAGTCGGCGGCGCTGGACGGGGCGTCGCGCTGGAAGCAGTTCCTGCATGTCACCGTCCCGTCGCTGCGGCCCACCATCCTCTTCACGGTCGTCGTCTCCACGATCGGGGCCACCCAGCTCTTCGGTGAGCCGCTGCTGTTCAACACCGCCGGGACGGCCACCGGCGGCGCCGATCACCAGTACCAGACGCTCGGCCTGTACATGTACGAGCAGGGCTGGGTGAATCTGCACCTGGGCCGGGCCTCCGCCATCGCCTGGACGATGTTCCTGATCCTGCTGCTGATCGCCGCGGCCAACGCGCTGTTCGCGCGACGGCTGCGGAAGAGCCAGTGAGGGAGACGAGAAAACCATGAGCGTCACTGTCCCTTCCCGGCAGGCACCTGATCCGGCAGTTCCCACGCGCCCCGCTCCGCGGAACGGAAAGAGCCGCAACCAAGCGGGCAGGCAGCTGCACGGGGGCAAGATCACCTACGCCGTGCTGATCCTGCTCACCGTCGGCTCGCTCTTCCCGCTGGTGTGGACCGCCATCGCCGCTTCCCGCACCAACACCCGGCTGGCCCAGACACCCCCGCCCCTGTGGTTCGGCGGCAACCTCTTCAACAACCTGGACAAGGCATGGAACGGTGCCAACATGGGCACCGCACTGCTCAACACGACGGTGGTGGCGGGCACGGTCGCGGCGTCGACTGTGCTGTTCTCGACCATCGCGGGCTTCGCCTTCGCCAAGCTGCGCTTCCGCTTCAAGAACATCCTGCTGATGCTCACCATCGGGACGATGATGGTGCCACCGCAGCTCAGCGTCGTGCCGCTGTACATGATGGTGGCCAAGCTGGAGTGGACCGACCAGCTCCAGGCGGTCATCGTGCCGACGCTCGTCAGTGCCTTCGGGGTCTTCTTCATGCGGCAGTACCTCTCCCAGGCGCTGCCGACCGAGCTGATCGAGGCGGCGCGGGTGGACGGCGCGAGCAGCTTGCGGATCATCTGGCACATCGTCTTCCCGGCGGCCCGCCCGGCAATGGCGGTGCTGGGGATGCTCACCTTCGTCCAGTCGTGGAACGACTTCTTCTGGCCGTTCATCGCGCTCACGCAGAACGGCAACCCGACCATGCAGGTGGCGTTGACCGGTCTGAGCCGTGGGTATACCCCCGATCAATCGCTGATCATGGCGGGGGCGCTGCTCGGCACCCTGCCGCTGCTGATCGCGTTCGTGCTCTTCGGCAAGCAGATCGTGGGAGGCATCATGCAGGGCGCGGTCAAGGGCTGAGCCGTCGGCCCGCGCCGTCCACCCGCCTCGCACCGTCATCGCCTCCCTCTCCCCCGTCCCTCCCCGCACCACGACCTCGAATGGGAGCGCTTCCATGACCCTTTCCTTCCCGCCCGGATTCCTGTGGGGCGCGGCCGCCGCCGCCTATCAGGTCGAGGGCGCCGCACAGGAGGACGGCCGCACCCCGTCCATCTGGGACACCTTCTGCCGCACCCCCGGCAAGGTGCTCGGCGGCGACACCGGCGATGTCGCGGTCGACCACTACCACCGCTTCCGCGAGGACGTCCGGCTCATGGCCGACCTCAACCTCGCGGCGTACCGCTTCTCGGTCTCCTGGTCACGCGTCCAGCCCACCGGCCGCGGCCCGGCCGTACAGCGCGGGCTGGACTTCTACCGCGGGCTGGTGGACGAGCTGCTGTCCGCCGGTATCCAGCCGGTGCTGACCCTGTACCACTGGGACCTCCCCCAGGAGCTCGAAAACACCGGCGGCTGGCCGGAACGCGAGACGGCCGAGCGGTTCGCCGAGTACGCCGGGATCGTCGCGGAGGCGCTGGGCGACCGCGTCGAGTACTGGACCACCCTCAACGAGCCGTGGTGCAGCGCCTTCCTCGGCTACGGCTCCGGGGTGCACGCGCCGGGCCGCACCGAGCGGCTCGCACCGCTGCGCGCCGCCCACCACCTGAACCTGGCCCATGGCCTCGGCGCGCAGGCGCTGCGGGCCGCCCTCCCGGCCCGCGCCCAGATCGCCATCAGCCTCAACCCGGCGGTGGTCCGCCCGCTCACCCAGGACCCGGCCGACCTGGACGCTCAGCGCCGTATCGACGCGCTGGCCAACCGGGTGTTCAGCGGGCCGCTGCTGCGCGGCGCGTATCCGGGCGACCTCATCGAGGACACGGCGGCTATCACCGACTGGTCCTTCGTCCGCGATGGCGACCTGGCCGTCATCAAGCACCCCCTCGACGCGCTCGGCATCAACTACTACACGCCCTCATTGGTATCAGCCGCCGCCGACAACGGGGGCCGGGCCGCCCGGCACGACGGCCACGGGGCGAGCGCCCACTCCCCCTGGCCGGGCTCCGAGCGGGTCGCCTTCCACCAGACGCCGGGCGAGCGCACCGAGATGGGCTGGACCGTCGACCCGACCGGGCTGCACGACCTGCTGATGCGCTACACCCGGGAGGCGCCGGGCGTGCCGCTCTACATCACCGAGAACGGCGCCGCGTACGACGACAAGCCGGACGCGGACGGCCAGGTCCACGACCCGGAGCGGATCGACTACCTGCGCGCCCATCTGGCCGCCGCCCACCGGGCCATCGCGGACGGCGCCGATCTGCGCGGCTACTTCCTGTGGTCGCTGATGGACAACTTCGAATGGGCGTACGGCTACAGCAAGCGCTTCGGCGCGGTGTACATCGACTACCCGACCCAGGCCCGGGTCCCGAAGTCCAGCGCCCGCTGGTACGCGGAGGTCGCGCGCACCGGAGAGCTGCCGGACGCGTAGTTCCCCGCGCGCGGGAAAAAGACCGCGGCTCCGCCCAGCCTGGGGGGTGGGCGGAGCCGCCCTTTCCTCCCCCGAATGGATTACGGGATGGTCCACACGCCCGGCCGACGGGGGCGGGCCGCGGAGCGTGCTGGTAAATGCATGAGATATGAGCAAAGCAAAGGGCGAGGCACTCGCCGGGTGGTTCGACGGGCGGGTCGGCCTCTTCTCGATGGCCAAGGCCAATCTGCGGAAGGTCTTCCCCGACCACTGGTCCTTCCTGATCGGCGAGATCGCCCTGTACACGTTCGTCATCATCATTCTGACGGGCGTCTATCTGACCTTGTTCTTCGAGCCCGGCATGAACGAGGTGGTCTATCACGGCAGCTACGGGCCGCTCAACGGCATCCGCATGTCCCAGGCGTTCGAGTCCACGATGGACATCAGCTTCGATGTGCGCGGCGGCCTGCTCATTCGGCAGATCCACCACTGGGCGGCCGTGCTCTTCATCGCGAGCATGATCGCCCACATGATGCGCACGTTCTTCAACGGCGTCTTCCGCAAGCCCCGCGAAATCAACTGGCTCTCCGGTGCCGGACTGCTGATTCTCGGCATGTTCGACGGCTTCATGGGCTATTCGCTCCCCGATGACCTGCTTTCCGGCACCGGGCTGCGCTTCATGGAGGGCGCGATGCTGTCGGTTCCGATCGTCGGCACGTATCTGTCGTTCTTCTTCTTCGGCGGACAGTTTCCCGGGACGATCGTCGTCCCCAGGCTCTTCACCCTCCATGTACTGCTCATCCCCGGTATCATGCTCGGCCTGCTGGCCCTTCATATGATCCTGCTCGTCTATCACAAGCACACGCATGAGCCCGGGCCCGGCAAGAAGAACATGAATATCGTGGGTCCCCCGCTGTGGCCGGTCTATGTCGCCAAATCCGGCGGGTTCTTCTTCCTCGTCTTCGGCATCACCACCCTGATGGCGGGCATCGCCCAGATCAATCCGATCTGGATGTACGGCCCCTACCGGCCCGACCAGGTCTCCACCGACGCCCAGCCCGACTGGTACATGGGCTACTCCGAGGGACTGATCCGGCTGATGCCTGGCTGGGAGATCAATCTGTGGGGCCACACCCTGGTCCTCGGCGTCTTCATCCCCCTGGTGGTCTTCCCGATGGTGCTGCTCGCCATCTGGCTCTATCCGTTCCTCGAAGCGTGGCTCACCGGCGACAGGCGCGAACACCATCTGAACCAGCGCCCGCGCAACGCCCCCACCCGCACCGCCTTCGGCGCGGCCTGGATCGCCCTCTACACGGTTCTGCTGATCGGCGGCGGCAACGACCTCTTCGCGACCCACTTCCATCTGTCGATCAACGCGATCACCTGGGCCGGCCGGATCGGCTTCTTCCTGGTGCCGCTCGTGGTGTTCGCCATCACCCGGCGGATCTGTCTCGGCCTGCAGCGGCGCGACCGGGACACGGTGCTGCACGGTCACGAGACCGGCACCCTCCAGCGGCTGCCGCACGGCGAGTTCATCGAGCTGCACAAGCCGCTGTCCCAGGCCGAGCGGTACACGCTGACGGCCCACGACCAGTACGAGCCCCTGGAGCTGCCACCGGCCGTGGACGGCGCCGGGGTCGAACGGAAGCTGTCCCGCCGGGTGCGGCTGCGGGCGCGGCTGTCCCGCTTCTACTTCGGCGAGGGCGGCCAGATCGCCAAGCCGACGGCCGAGGAGTACCGGGAGCACCAGGAGACCCCGCACCACTAGGAAGCGGGAGCGGCTGCCGGGGCCCGGTGACGTCAGCCCCGGTAGCCGCCCAGCGCCTTGGTGAACGCGAGCGCGCCCTGCTCGACGGAGCTGCAGATCGCCGACGCCGACTTCTGGGCGCCGCCCGCGCACTGCTTGTCGCGGGTCGCGGACCACATGGACAGCCTGCCCAGCCCCTTGGTCCGGGCGAACCGGACCAGCTGGGTGGCGTCGTCGACCGTGAATATCTCGTTCTTGACGTCGTTGACGCCGATCATCGGGGTGACGGCCACGGTCTTCCACGCCGCCTCGTCGCTCAGCGCGAGCGCGCGCTTCAGCTGCTTCTGGGTCGCGGTGGCCGCGTCGATCGCGTACCGGCCCATGTCGCCGTCGTAGAAGGTGCCGTAGTCCATGGCCATGATGTTGACGGCGGAGACCTTCACCCCGTTCTCCCGGGCGTCGGCGACCAGCTCGGCGCCGTCCCGGGTGAGGCCGGTGGGCATCACGGGCAGGGTGAAGGAGACGTCCAGGCCCGGCTTCCGCTTCTGCAGCGCGGCGACGGCCTGCGCCCGGCGGGTACTGGCCGCGGCGTCCCGCAGCGCCTTGGCCTCGATGTCGAAGTCGACCTTGGTGAGCTGGAACCGGTCCACGACCTCGCCGTACGCCGCCGCCAGCTCGTCCACCGAGGAGCAGGCCAGGGCCAGTTCGTTCCCGGACTGGCCGCCGAAGGAGATCCGTATGTCGCCGCCCTGCGCGCGCAGCGCCCGCGTCTGCCCGGCCACCTTGTCGCCGTCGAGAGCGGTCCTGCCACCCCACTTGGGGGTGCAGCCGCCGTCGGGGGATATGAAGCCGAGGGTGAACTCCTTGACGCCGGTCTTCCGCGCGGTGCCGACCATGTCGTAGGGGACGTGGAGCGAGGTGTCGACGTACGGGGCGAAGCCCGCGGTCGCCGCCTGCCCCGTCCCGTTGCCCGCTCCGTCGCTCCCCGGGGGCTGCTCCGGAGTCGTGCCCGGTGCCGTCCCCGGGCCGGTGCCCGGTCCCAGGTCGGGTGCCTCGCCCACCGATTCCCCGCCGCCGACCGCGCTGCTCAGCGCGAACGCCGCCCCGCCCGCCACGAGGACGGCGGCGGTCGCCCCGATCGCCATCGTGCTCCGGCCCGCGGTGCGGCGGCGGTACCTGCGGCTCATCATGTGCCTGCCCTGCGTACGGAGTCGGGTGGTGTACGGGGGGCACGCTAGCGAGCGGATCAGGGGCACACGACCGGATCTGTCGAATGCAACAGATTTAGCGTTCGAAGACGGCCGCCGGGGGCGCCGGGGACCGCGTGGCCGTCGCGTCGGTGACCGGGGCCGCGCCGCCGGTGAGGTCCGCGAGCGCGCGGCCGTGTTCGACCCGGGCGGGGTGCGGGTCCACGGCGGCCCGGCGGGTCAGCTCGGCCACCGGCAGCTCGTGGTCGGCGGCCAGCAGGACGGCGTTGCCGAAGCGGCGGCGGCGCAGCACGGCGGGGTCGGCGGTCAGGCACACCTCGGCGAACGCGGCGCGGGCGGTGGCGATCTGGGCACGCAGATGGGCCAGCGGCGGCCCGTCGGCGAGGTTCGCCGCGTACAGCCCGCCGGGGCGCAGTGCCCGGCGGACCTCGGCCAGGAACTCCAGGCTGGTCAGATGCGCGGGGGTGCGGGCTCCGTCGAAGACGTCCGCGATGATCAGATCGGCCCAGCCCTCGGGCAGCTTGGCGAGCCCGGCCCGGGCATCGGCGCCCCGCACCCGTATCCGGTCGCCGGGGCCGAGCGGCAGCTCGCGCCGTACGAACTGGACGAGCGCGGCGTCGATCTCGACGATCTGCTGGGTGGAGCGCGGCCGGGTCGCCGCGATGTAGCGGGCCAGCGTGAAGGCGCCGCCGCCCAGATGGACGGCGTGCAGCGGGCGCCCCGGCGGGGCGGCGAGATCGGCGGCGTGGCCGAGCCGCCGCTGATACTCGAAGTCCAGATAGGCGGGGTCGTCGAGGTCCACATGGGACTGCGGTTTGCCGTCCAGCAGCAGCGTCCAGCCGCGCGGGCGGTCGCGGTCCGGCACCAGCTCGGCGAGGCCCCCGTCGACGGATGCGGTGACCGGCTCGGGGGTACGCCCCCGGCCCGCCGCGCGCCCGCGCTCCGCCGCTCGCTTCTTCGTGCCTTTCGCCATGTGCCCCAGTATGGGCCGGGCCACCGACAGCCGGGCCACCGCCCGGCGGCGGGCCCTGCCCGGTGGCGGGTGGAGTTACTGGCAGCGGTCGACGGCCTCGATCGTGCGGGCCGCCTCGCCGAGCGCGGCCCGCAGCTCCGCGGGGTCGGTGGCACCGGAATAGGCGGCGTCCGGCGGCACCAGCCAGTGGGTGGCGCCCTGCCCCGCGGCGCCGCCGTCGTTTATGCGCATGCCACGCCCGGCCGTCCCGGTACAGGCGCTGCCCGGCATGTCCCAGCCGTCCGCGGTGCCGGGCGGCACCAGGAAGCCGAGCGTGTCGCAGGCGTTGTCGTGCATCACGGGGCCGAGGCCGTCGCAGCCGCGGCGCAGGATGTCCACCGCCTCCAGCCCTTGGCGGGCGGGCACGGTGACCAGATCACACTCCTGGCGCGGGTGATGTTGGGCAGTCGTCCGCGAGCGGCTGATGTCCACTCCGGCCTCCCTCTTCATCGGGTTGCACAGGGTTCAACGCTCGGCAGTGTCAACGGCTACGGCCGAATGCCGCCGTAAAGGATGGCAGTTCATGGCAGATCGAGGATGACTTGTCTTTATTGCCGGGAATATCCAAATGTCCGGAACGTCGTAACCGGTACGGTTCTCCCCCGCCGACACGGCAGCACCGTAGGGAGGGTCGCCATGAGGCCGCTTCCGGAAGCCTCACCAGCCGCGCCAGCCACGTCCCCCCGGCCGAACGCCGCGTTCCGGCTGTTACGCGGGCAGCTCTCACCGGCCGAGTTCGCGGCGTCCGTACGGCGTGCGGCCCGCGAGATCGGCGAACAGGTCTCCTGTGACGCGCGCTATATCGGCCGTGTCGAGTCGGGGGCGATCCGCTGCCCCAACTACGCGTACGAGCGCGTCTTCCGCCATATGTTCCCCGGCCGCACCCTCACCGACCTGGGCTTCACCCCGCGCGAGGCGGTCCGGGGCCGCCCGGTCGGGCCCGCCGCCGTACCGGCGCCCCGTCCGGAGCCGGAGCCCCGCGCCCCGGCCGACATCGACATCTTCGAGGAGAGCGAACTGCTACGGCGCGCGTTCATGGCCGGAGGGGCGGCGGCCGCCGCCGACGCCGTGCGGACCTCGCGGCGGGCCGGGCAGGCCGAGGCGGCCGCCGTGGAGGAGGCCGTGCGCCGCATCCGGCTGCTGGACGACCGGCACGGCGCGGACAGCCTCTACGTCCACACCGCGCGCCCGCTGAGCGCCGCGTACGCGCTGCTCGACGCGGGCGGCCACAGCCGCTCCGTGGTGGAGCGGCTGTACGTGGGCGCGGGCGAGCTGGCCATCTCGGTGGGCTGGCTCGCCCATGACTCCGGACGGCTCACCGACGCCCGCTCGCACTACGCGGAGGCGCTGGCCACCGCACGCGTCACGGGCGATCCCGCGCTGGAGGCCCACGCGTTCTGCAACACCGCCTTCCTGGCCCGCGACGCGGGCCGCCCGCGCGAGGCCGTACGCGCCGCCCAGGCCGCGCAGCGGGCCGCCCGGCGACTGGCCTCGCCCCGGCTGCTGTCGCTGATCGCGCTGCGCGAGGCGGGCGGCCGGGCCTGGCTGGCGGACCGCGGCGGCTGCGAACGGGCGCTGCTGCGCGCCCAGTCGCTCTTCGGCCGCGGCGCCTGCGACGACGACCCGGAGTGGATGACGTTCTTCGGCGAGGCCGAACTGGAGGGGCTGGAGGCGCAGTGCTGGTCGGCCCTGGGCGACTGGGGGCGCGCGACGGAACACGCGCGCCGCGCGGTCTCCCTCCAGAAGCCCCACTTCACCCGCAACATCGCCCTGTTCACCACCGAGCTGGCGAGCGACCTCGTGGCGGACGGCGAGCCGGAGGCGGCCGCAGCGGCGGCGGGCCGCGCCCTGGGCCTGCTGAACCAGGTCACGTCCTCCCGCATCCGCCGCATGCTGGAGGACACCGCCCGCCTGCTGCGCCCGCACGGCCGCAACCCGTTGGTCGCGGACTTCCTCGCCCGCTATCAGCAGGCCCACCGCGAAAGCCCGGCCTGACGGTGAGGGCGGGTCAGGCCAGGTGCCCGGTGTCGTTCCAGCGCTCGATGGCCGGTTCGCCGTACGCCCAGCCCAGGATCGACAGGGACGTGGGGTCGAGCCGTATACGGGCCGCGAAGGAGACGTCGTAGCCGAGCCAGCGGGCCCCCAGGGTGCGCAGGATGTGGCCGTGCGCGAAGACCAGCACATCGCGGTCGGCGGAGCGCGCCCACTCCACCACCGCGTCCGCGCGGGCCGTGATCGCGGCGAGCGACTCGCCCTCCGGGACCCCGTCGCGCCAGATGAGCCAGCCGGGGCGGTCCGCCTTGATCTCGGCCGGAGTCAGCCCCTCGTAGGCGCCGTAGTCCCACTCCTGCAGGGCGTCCCACGTCCGCGCCCGGTCGCCGAAGCCCGCCAGTTGGCAGGTCTCCTCGGCGCGTACGAGCGGACTGGTGCGCACCTCGACGCCGGGCAGGCCCGCCCACGGGTCCTGGTGGAGCCGCTCGCCGAGCAGCTTGGCGCCGCGCCGCCCCTCGTCCAGCAGCGGAATGTCCGTACGGCCGGTGTGCTTGCCCAGGAGCGACCACCGCGTCTGTCCGTGCCGGGCCAGGAGGATGCGTGGTGCCATGGGGTCGCCTTTCACCGGATACGTGCCTGCCGCGCGCCCCGTGCGCCGTGCCACGCGACCGCCCGCGGATGCCAGCGCTCTTACGCGCCCTGGGGAACAGAACTCTGTCCGTCCGCTGTCCATCCATCATCGCGCACGTGATCGAGAGGCAACCTTGGGGGGACTCCCGGCGTCTTCCCTCTCGCGCGGTGATTCGGCCGTGAGTCCCCGGGGGCGGTGCGGGGACCACCTCGACTACACCGTACGGTTGACCGCGCGCCATGTTGTGGCCGCCTGATTTTCGACTGGGAGAGCGTCCGGATGCCCCATACCGCGCCCCGTGCCCAAGTGACACTGGGCAGTCGGCCCCGTTGGTGGACCGAGCTGCCGCTGATCGCAGTGGTGTACCTCGCGTACGCGGGCGGTCGGCTTCTGGGCCGAGGCGATGTGTCCACAGCCGTCAACCACGGCCTGGCCATCCTCCATTTCGAGCGACGGTTCAACATCGATTTCGAGTCACCGCTCAACGACTTCTTCACCAGTCACGCCTGGATAGGCATACCGGCCGACTTCGTGTACGCGTCGCTGCACTACGCGGCCACCCCGGCGGTCCTGGTGTGGCTGTGGAAGCGCGGCCGGAACACGGACTACCGCTTCGCCCGCACCTGGCTGCTGATGACCACCATGATCGGCCTGGTCGGGTTCGTCGTGGTGCCGACCTGCCCGCCGCGGCTGCTGGAGGCGAGCCAGGGCTTCGTCGACACGATGGCCCAGTACAGCGCGTACGGCTGGTGGGGCGGCGACGCGAGCGCGCCGCGCGGCATGGGCGGACTCACCAACCAGTACGCCGCGATGCCGAGCCTCCATGTGGGCTGGGCGCTGTGGTGCGGGATAGCGCTGTGGTGGCAGGGGCGCTCGGTGTGGTCGAAGATCATCGCCGTGGTCTATCCGCTGGTCATCGCCATCGTGGTGATGGGCACCGCGAACCACTACTTCCTCGACGCGGCCGCCGGTGCCGCCGCCGTCGGGGCCGGTGCGCTGCTGACCCGGCCCGCGCTGCGGCTCGCGGCCGCCGTCCGCGACCGCTTCCGCCCGGCCCCCGCCGCCACCGCGGCCGGTGCCGCGGCCCGTTCCGCCGACGCTGCCGCCGAAGTTGCCGCCGAAGCTTCAGCAGACGCTTCCAGCGGTGCGGGCAACGCCGGTACCACCACCGGAAACCCGGTCGGAAACCCCGGCGCCGCCGCGAATGTCGGTGACAAGTGCGAGACTTCGGCCCGTGAACGGGAACGAATCCCCCGACAGCAGAGCAGGGGCGCGGACACGCAACGTACGGGTGGCGGCGACGGCGGCGGACGGCAAGCCGGTACCGGTGCCGGGCGGGGAACCGGCACGGGCGGCGGCAGCTCCGCGGCAGCCGGCGACGGCGCTGCGGCATCAGCTCGCTGAGCTGCGCGGCCCGTCCGCCGTTCCGCATCCGCTGGACGCCCGCGCGCTGGCCGCGCTGGCGTCCAACCCCGGCTGCCGCCGCCGGGCGCTGCTCGACGGCGCCGGGGTCGACAAGGGCGCGCTCGCGCGGGCGCTCGGAGCGCCCGCGCCCTTCGGCCAGTCCCAGTTCGCGCACCAGCGCGGCAACACCTTCGAGGCCCGGGTCAAGACCGACCGCGGCGCGCTGCTCATGCGGCTGCTGCACGAGCGGCTGGCCGACGGTTCCGCCGCGCCCGATCCGGACACCACCGCGACCCCCGATCTGACCGCGGCCGGTCCCCAGGGGCGTACGGCCCGTACGGCGCTGGCGCTGCGGGAGGCCACGGCGGCGGGGCGGTGGGCGCTGCTCGACCATCCGATGGTGAGCCTGGACGTCGCGGGCTCCCCCGCCTTCCTGGAGCCGGACGCGGTGGTGGTGCACCCCGACGGCTCCTGGACGGTCATCGAGATCAAGTCCTTCCCCATGGTGGACGGCGCCGCCGACCCGGCCAAGGTCGGCGCGGCGGCCCGGCAGTCGGGCGTCTACGCCCTGGCCCTGGAGCGGATCGCGGCCCACCTCGGGGAGGTCACGGAGGGCCCGGAGGGCAAGGAGGACGCCGTCGCGGCGCGGGTGCGGCACCAGGTGCTGCTCGTCTGCCCCAAGGACTTCTCCAACCTGCCGACCGCCGAACTCGTCGATGTGCGCAAGCAGCTCGCGGTGACCCGGCGGCAGCTGGACCGGCTCACCCGGATCGAGGAGATCGCCGCCGCCCTCCCCGAGGGCACCACCTTCGACCTGCGGCTCACCGAGGACGGACAGACCTCGACCCGGCCCGTCGAGGAGCTGACCGCCGCGGTCGAGTCGGTGGACGCGGCGTACGCGCCCGAGTGCCTGTCCACCTGTGAGCTGTCCCTTCACTGCCGGGGGCGGTCCCGGGCGGCGGGCGCCGTCGAGTCGCTGGGGCGCGGTGTCCGGGGCGAGCTGGGCGGGCTGACCACGGTGGAGGCCGTGCTCGCGGCCGCCCTGGAGGGCGCCGGCGACGCACCGACCGGCGACCCGGCCGTGGACACCCTGCGGCGCGCGGCGGCCCTGCGCACCGAGGCCCTCGCCCTCGCCCCGAGGCCCGCGGAGGCGGTATGTCGCTGATCACCACACTGGCCCGGATGGAGGCCGTCCGGGAAGGCCGGGCGCGGCCCGTCGCCACGGTGCGGCACCGGCATCTCTCGCAGCGGCCGCTGGCGTTCGTACCGCTGACCACCGCGGGCGAGACGGGCGCGCCGCTCGGCGCGCTGGTGGGCACCGACCGGGACGCGCCGCGGCTGCTGATCGTGTCGCAGCCGCGCAACCGTGATCTGCGGTTCGCGTTCCTCGCCGAGCTGGCGGAGGAGATGCTTCCGTACCTGGAGGGGTACGGAGACGACGTCGAGCTGGAGGAGCGCAAGGAGACCGACCCGGAGACCGGGAAGAAGGTCCCGGTCCAGGTCGAGCTGTGCGCGGACGCGCCGCAGCTGCTGGTGCCCAGCGGTGCGGGCGTGGCGTTCGTCCGGCTGCTGGGGCGGTCGATGCGGTTCCGGCGCACCGCCGAGCAGGACCCGGAGACGCCGTTCCCGGCGCCCGCGCGCGTACCGCTGCTCGGCCGGTGGCTGACGCACTACGGGGAGCGGTCCCGGGTGCCCGGCTCCTCGCTGCTGCTGTCGCTGACCGAGCTGCTGGGCCGCCACTGGGCGACCGGGCAGAGCAATCTGGAGGATCAGCATCTGGGGTCGCTGCTGGCCTGGATCGCCCCGCCGGAGGGCATCCCGGGCGCGGAGGCGGCGCTGCACACCGAGTCGGCACGGGACGGGGACGGGCAGCTGCTGTACCCGCCCGCGGGTCCCGCCACCGATCCGGCCTTCGACAACAAGCTGCTGGCCCCGGCGATGTCCCGGTACGACGCGGCGCGCTCCGAGGTGACCGGCGGCGTGGCCGGGGGCGAGGCGCGGCTGCGGGCGGCCGAGGCGGAGCTGCGCGAGCTGATCGCCTCCCAGCTGCGGCCCACCTGGGACGCGCTGTGGCGGGGCGTGGATCGCTTGCGGGAGCTGCCGGAGGGCGCGCGGGTGGCGGACCGCTGGAAGCGCGACCGCTGGTCGTACACGGGCCACCGGGACCGCGTCCGGGCCGGTGAGCCGCCCCAGCCGAAGCAGGACGACGCGGTGACGGCGGCGCAGAAGCTCGCCGCGCGGGAGACCGCGCAGGCCCAGCTGGACGCGCAGGAGGCACTGGACGATCCGCTGGTCATGGCGGGGCGGCGGCTGTCCGGGGAGGCGTTCGCGGGCGAGGTCACCGACGTGGAGATGGCCTGGTCGGAGGCGAAGGTGCCGCGGCCGAGGCCGCTGGTCACGGTGCGCACCGAGGACCGTCCGCATCTTGCCGAGCGGATCAAGGTCTACCGGGTGATGGACGACGGCCGGACCCAGACCGCGGAGTTCGTCGAAGAGGCCGACGACGGCGGCGGGCCCGGGGCGCCCGGAGGGGCTTCCGCCGCGTTCGTGGTCCGGCTGACCGGCGGGATGGGCCGGGGCAAGGAGCCGGAGCCGGGTTCGGTGCCCGAGCCGGGCGACCGGGTGTGCTGGACCCTGTTCGAGCACGCCCCGCGCGGCGGTCCGGACCTGCCCGACCCCGAGAGCACGCCCTGGACCCACGGCGGCCCGCCGGACGCCGCCGCCCCCGGCCAGGCTCCCGACCCCGTGACCGAGGAGGATTTTCTGTGATCGCCACGGACCGGGCGGCCCGTACGGGGAAGGGCGAGCCGTTCGACCCGTCGGCCGCGGCCGCGCGCGCGACCGACGCGATCCTGCACGACACGCTGCACGGCACCCACCGCGGTGTCGTCGTGGACTCCCCGCCGGGCGCGGGCAAGTCGACGCTCGTCGTCCGGGCGGCCCGGGAGCTTGCCGCCGCCGGGCGGCCGCTGATGGTGGTCGCGCAGACCAACGCGCAGGTGGACGATCTGGTGGACCGGCTCGCCACGGCGGACCCGGACCTTCCGGTCGGCCGTCTGCACAGCAGCGATCCGCATCCGTACGACCCGGTGCTCGACGAGCATCCGGCGGTGCGCTGCTCGGCGAAGGCCGCCGACCTGGCCGGGCTGGGCATCGTGGTCTCCACGGCCGCCAAGTGGGCGCACGTGAAGAACGTCGAGCCGTGGAGCCACGCGATCGTGGACGAGGCGTACCAGATGCGCTCGGACGCGCTGCTGGCCGTCGCGGGGCTCTTCGAGCGGGCGCTGTTCGTCGGCGACCCCGGGCAGCTCGACCCGTTCAGCGTGGTGGGTGCCGAGCAGTGGGCGGGGCTCTCGTACGACCCGTCGGCGAGCGCGGTGACCACGCTCCTGGCCCACAATCCGCGGCTTCCGCAGCACCGGCTGCCGGTGTCCTGGCGGCTGCCCGCGTCGGCCGCGACGCTGGTCTCGGACGCGTTCTATCCGTATACGCCCTTCCGCAGCGGTACGGACCACGGCGACCGGCGGCTGAGCTTCGGGGTGCCCTCCGACGGTTCGGGGCCGGACCGGGTGCTGGACGAGGCGGCCGTCGCGGGGTGGGGGCTGTTGGAGCTTCCGGCCCGCCGTACGCCGCGTACCGACCCGGAGGCGGTGGCGGCCGTGGCCCAGGTGGTCCGGCGGACGCTGGACCGGGGCGGCGCGGCGGTCAGCGAGCGCGCCGACGAGCCGGTGCCGCTGACCGCCGACCGGATCGCCGTCGGCACCGCGCACCGCGACCAGGCGGCGGCCGTGCGGACGGCGCTGGCGGGGCTGGGAGTGTCGGGCGTCACCGTCGATACGGCGAATCGCCTCCAGGGACGTGAGTTCGATCTGACGGTGGTGCTGCACCCGCTGTCCGGCCGTCCGGACGCGACGGCGTTCCACCTGGAGACGGGCCGGCTGTGCGTGCTGGCGTCGCGGCACCGGCACGCGTGTGTGGTGGTGTGCCGGGCGGGCGTGACGGAGCTGCTGGACGAGCATCCGTCGACGGAGCCGGTGCAGCTGGGGGTGACGGTGAAGTTCCCGGACGGCTGGGAGGCGAACCACGCGGTCCTGTCGCACCTGGCCGAACACCGCGTCTTCTGGCGGCCCTAGGAGGTGTTCCGTACGGTCCCGCCGGGCCGGGAAGGCCGGGGCGGGGCGCTGGGTTCGGAGGAGGGGCCGGTGGGGAGACACCCCTGGTGGGGGGCGGCGCTCTTGCCTCTCGCGCGACAATGGGAGCAGGACGCACCGCGAACCGAACGTGTCTCACGACCCAGGAGGAGAGATCACATGCCCGAGCCGGATGCGGCTCAAGGCCCGCACGGCGCCGCGCCACGGCGAATGAAACCGGCCGCGCTGCTCTTCGAACCGGCCGCCTCCGTCAAGGACGAGGCGCACTTCTTCGACCTGGAGTCGATCGAGGACCCCCGCGAACTGCTCACCCGCTCGACCGAGCTGGTGCTCGCGTTCCGCGCGGCGACGGACCGGGCCATGGAGTTCCAGGCGATGGCGGCCGCGCAGCTCGCCGACCCGAGGCGGTTCGACCGGCTGACCCCCGCCGTGATCGCCGAGCGGGCGGAGTGGACCGAGGACTACGCCAAAAAGATGATCGAGTTCGGCCGCGAACTGATACAAAGCGGCGAGCTGCCGGACTGATGGGCGTACTCCGCAGGAGAAACCCGCACGAACGGACGGCGTCCTGCCACGATCATGCGCCGGGGGCATATGCGGGCGGAAGGTACCCCATCGCCCCGCGCCGTGTCCCGGTTTTGCCGCATCCCCCTACTCCTCCCCTGCCGACGGTAATTGTAGAAACATGAGCAGAACGCCTCGGGACTCACTTCACGCCGCCGCCTACGTCACCCCGGCCGGCGCGGACTGGCTCGCCTCCGCCAGCCGGTCCCCTCACGGCGTCCACGCGCTCTGGGCAGAGCATCCGGCGGCCTCGGTCCCGCTGCCCTGCGGCACCGCATTCGACGTCGTCAGCATGGACGCGCTCTTCGGGCGCCGGGTGGTGAGCCGGTTATGGACCGACGGCCCCGGCACCGGCCCGGTGTCCGCCCAGGGCGGCCGGGTCCTGCTGTTCGCCACCCCGGGCTCGGCCCAGCGGCTGCCCGCGCTGCTCGGCTGGGAGGAGTGGGGCGGCTCCGCACCACCGCTGCTCTGCTACGGCTGGGGGGACACGGTGACCGTACCGCCCCTGTACCCCCTGGACCCCGGCCCGGCGGAGCCCGAGCCCCTGGCGGAGCCCGAGCCCCTGGCGGAGCCCGAGCCCCCGGCGGAGATCGTCTCGTGCGACGCCCCCTCGCCCCGCTGGCTCGTCGCCCCCGATGTCCGCAGCCCCTGGCTGCCGGGGCCCGAGGTGCTGCTGTGGGCCTGTGTACGGGCGGCCCGCACGCTGCGTACAGCGGCCGGCGCGGACACCGACGACGAGGCTGTGACCAGCACACCTGCCCTGTTTTCGGGCTGAAAGATATCGATTTTCACTTCGCCTGACCCGGGTGCTAAGGTCTTCTACGTCAGCAGGCGCCGCTAGCTCAGTTGGTTAGAGCAGCTGACTCTTAATCAGCGGGTCCGGGGTTCGAGTCCCTGGCGGCGCACAGACATACGGAAGGCCTCTCACCACGCGTGAGGGGCCTTTTGTATGCCCTCGGGGTGCCCGCCTAGGCGCGGGCCGTCAGCCGTTTGACCGCCGCCTCCGGGCCGGGCATCGACCGGGTCTCCTCCCGCAGCGTATGGGCCGCGACCACGTACGAGGGCTGCTCCAGCAGTGCGAAGAGGTCCCGGGCCAGCTGGGCACCGGCCGCCCGGGCGATGCGGGGCGAGCCGCCGAGGAGGTCGGCCGGGGTGTACGCCCCGGCACCCGTGAGGGCCACCCGCGCGCCGTTGAGCTGCTGCTCGGGGCGGGGCGCGACGATCAGCTGAGGCACCCCGGCCACCACCGCGGCCAGGACGGCGGCCCCGCCGCCCTGGTGGAGCACCGCGCGGCAGCCCGGCAGCACCCGGTGCAGCGGTCCGGCGGGCGGCCGCCCCTCGGCGGCGCTGCCCAGCCGGATGACCTCGCCCCCGCGCGCCTCGGCCGCCCGCAGCGCCGTCCGCACGGCTTCGGGCGGGCCCGGGGCGTCCTCCCAGGCGGCGCAGATCCGGACGGGCCCGATGCCCGGCCCCTGGCGGACGGGATCGTACGGGGGATCGCCCGCCGCGTCGTACGCCCCCTCGCACGCCCCGCGCGGCGTCCCGTGCCGCGCCCCGTGCTGAGCCCCGTGCGACGACTCGTACAGCGGCTCGTACGGGGCCTCATAGCGCGGTTCATACATGGACTCGTACGGAGACTCATAGGGGACGAACCGCACCGGGAGCCGCCGCTCCGGCGACGGCAGCGCCAGGCTCGGCGGGCAGGGGTCGAGCCATAGCTCCGGTTCGCGCGCCGGATCGGCCCCGTAACGCCGCATCAGGCGCGCGTAGCCGGGCAGCGGCGGGCCGTCCAGCCGCTCCCGGTCGAGGCGCAGCAGCGCCGTGCTCCCCCACAGCTGGCCGACCGCGGGCACGCCCAGCGCCGCCGCGGCCACCGTGCCCGCGTACGTGCTCGCGTCGTGCACCACCAGCTCCGGCTGCCAGCAGCGGGCGTAGGCCACCAGCCCCTGGGCCATCGCCTCGGCGATGGCCACCTGCCGGTCGCCGAGGGCGCGCAGCACCCCGTGCTGCTCCGGGCCGAGCACCCCGGGCCGCACCGGCCAGTCCGCGGGCCAGATGCCGCGCGCCCGGCGGGCCGCGGCCGGTGGCGCGCCGAGCGCGCGCGGCAGCACACCGGCGGGCACCGGCATCAGCCCGGCCCGGGCGACGGCCGCCGCGCAGCCGCCCGGGACCGCGACCCGCACCTGGTGCCCCGCCGCGAGGAAGGCCCGGGCGAGCGGCACCAGCGCGACCAGATGCCCGCCCGGGGCCCAGGTCGTGAACAGGACGCGCACGATCCCTCCCCGGTCAGCCGCCTGTGAGCGTGAGGGTGTGGCCGGTGAGGTGGGTGTTGGCCGCCGAGCAGAGGAACAGCACGGTCTGCGCGGCGGCCCCGGCCGCGGAGGGCGCGCCCTCCGGGCACACCGCGTTGACCAGCACGCCGTCCGCCGCCACCTGCCCGCTGAGGCCGCGGGCCAGCCCGTGCAGCCCGGCCTCGGCCGCGCCGTGGAACTCGTCGGGCACCCGGCGTGAGGACACCAGCGCGATCCGGCCCCAGCCGCGCTCCCGCATCCCCACGACGGCGCACTGCACCGTACGGATCACCGGGGCGAGGCTGTCCGCGACGACCGGCAGCCAGTCCCCCTCGGGGATGTCCTCGAAACGGGCGCGCGGATCGCAACGCGCGCCCCGCCGCCAGGCGTTCGCCACCAGGACGTCGAGCGCGCCCCAGCGCTCCTCGACGGCGGCCACGACCCAGCGCGGCGACGCGGAGTCCTCCAGGGCGTACGGCACGGCGAAGGCCCGGTTGCCGTCCGGGCCCGCCAGCTCGGCGGCCAGCTCCTCGGCGGCCTCGCGGCGGTTCCGGAAGGCGAGCGCCACCCGCGCGCCCTGCGCCGCGAAGGCACGGGCGGCGGCCCGGCCGACCACACCGGTGGCGCCGGTGACCAGGACCGTACGCCCGTCCAGGCCGAGGTCCATCATGGGCGCGCCACCGCCGCCCGGTCCGGCGCTCCCGCCTCGGCCAGCTGGTCGCGCAGCGACCGGACCGTGCCGAACCGCGGCCGCCGGCCCAGCAACAGCCGGGCACCCACGGCCTCGAACGCGCGCCGGACCGCGCCGCCCAGGGCGCCGGTGCCGCCCAGCACCACGGCGGACAGCCCGGCTGCGTGTGACACCCTCGGCACCATCGGCGCCCTCCTCGCGGTCGTTCCCGGCGGACTTCTCGTGAGAACGCCATGGTCGCCGCCGCGACTTGAGCCCGCCTCGACGCGGACCGGGGCCGACGCGAGCCGGGGCGGACGCGCGCGGCCCGCTCAAGGGCGCCCGCACACCCTGGTATCCATGACGCGGATCGACGGACCGCCGAACGCGACGCGTTGGAGCATCTTGCGGTGCAGTGGGGTGTGGAGCAGCGCCCGGGCGAGATAGGGGCGCACGCGCATGGCGAACGCGCCGCCCGAGAGCAGGGCCCGGCTCTGCCGGGTCTGCATCCGTATGACGGCCGCGACATCGGGCCCCCGGCGCCCTTCGAAGGCGGCGAGGCGATCCGCGCCGAGGTCGCCCGCGGCCAGCGCCCCGACCAGCACGGGGTGCAGCACCACCGCGTCCTGGATGGCGAGGGTGATGCCCTGAGCGGCGATCGGGCCATGGGTGTGGGCGGCGTCGCCGATGAGCACCAGCCCGTCGTCCACCCAGCGCCGGGCGCGGGCCGAGAACACGTCCAGCAGCCCGACATCGCCCAGCGGGCGAAGCTGTTCGCGGATGGCCGTGGCGTACGGCGGCACGGCACGGGCGAGCCGCTCCCTGATCCGGTCCGGGCCGAGCGCGGTGAGGGCGCGGTGGCCGTGCTGTGGCAGCGTCCAGCCGAGGTGCACGCGGTCCGGCCAGGAGCCGTAGACCACCACCGGGCCGTCCCCGGTGCGGAACACCCGCACCTCGCGGAGCGGCGGGGCTTCCGTGCCGCCCGCCCTGAGGGTGCACCACAGCAGCACCTGGTGCAGCGCCTCGGTGCGGCCCGCGCCGATTCCGGCCAGCCGCCGGACCCGGGAGTAGCGGCCGTCCGCGCCGACCACGGCCCGGGCCCGCACGGTGCAGCGGCCGTGCGGGCCGTCGGCGGTGACCCCGGCGATCCGCCCGTCCCGCCACACCAGACCGCCGACCCTCCGGCCGGGCAGATAGCGGAAGCCCGGCCAGCGGCGGCAGTGGGCGAGGAGTTCGTCCAGCAGATGCGTCCGGGGGAGGGACAGCAGATGGTCGTACGGGGCGGGGAGGAGCCGGTAGTCGGCCTCCAGCAGCACCCGGTCGCCCTCGAACAGCCGGAACCGGTCGTGCTCCTGGGCGCCGCGCGCCCGCGCCCCGGCGAGCACCCCCAGCTCGTCCAGCAGCGCCAGCGCGCCGGGCTGCAGGATCTCGCCGCGGGACTCCCGCTCGTGCGCCCGGGCGCGCTCCAGCACCGTCACCCGCGCCCCCGAGCGCAGCATCAGCAGCGCCAGGACGAGACCGGACGGGCCGCCGCCGACCACACAGACCTCGGTGTCGACCTCTCGATGCGCCGTCACCACCGGACTCACCCCTCGTCGAGCAGGGCCACCGCGCGGGTCCAGCCCGCGCTCGCGCTCCCGCCCGCACTCGCACCCGCACCCGCACCCGCGCCTGCGCCTGCGCCTGCGCCCCCGTCTGTGATCTTCACGGGGAAGCAGGCGACCCGGAACCCGGTGGGCGGCAGGGTGTCCAGCCGCGCCAGCCGCTCGATCTGGCAGTACTCCCGGCGGCGGCCCGCGAAGTGCGCGGGCCACAGCGCCGACCGGTCGCCGGTGGCGTGGTAGCGGCGGATCATCTCGCGGAACGGGGCGTCGAGGCTGAACGCGTCGGTGCCGATCACGCGGACTCCCAGGTCGAGGAGGTAGTCGGTGGCGGGGCCGTCGAGGCCGGTGAAGTCGGTGAAGTAGCGGGGCGTACCGGCCCAGCAGGCGGCGCCGGTGTGCAGCAGGACGACGTCCAGCGGGCGCGGGCGGCAGCCGGTCCGGGCGAGCGCCTTCTCGATGTCCTCGACCCCGGCGGTGCGGGTGTCCGGGTCGGCGCCGGTGATGTCCAGGACGTGGGCCGGACGCAGGAACCACTCCTTCGGCATCCGGTCGATGACGCGCGACATCCCGCACCCACCGGTGGACCCGCCGGGCGCGGGGGCGTCCACCGGTGTGGACAGATCGATGATGCGCAAGGCGCCCCCTCGGCTGGTGTCGGACGGGCGGTGTCGGACGGCTGATGTTCGGTCGGGCGGTGTTCGGTTGGGCTTGTTCGGTTGGGCGGTGTTCGGACGGGCGGACGAGCTGTCGGGCGGTCGGGCCGTCGGCGGGAAATGCACTACGGCTCCGCTTGCCCGCGCGGGGGGATCGGGCAGCGGAGCCGTAGCAGACCCGGCTGAAGGGCGGCGCCGGGCGTTTTCGGGGAGGGCGGACCGTACGGAGGAGCGGGTCAGGCGGCGAACAGGTCGAGCACCGGTCGGCGCCAGTGCCCTTCGATGTCGACGTCGAGCGCGGGGTCGGAGGCGAGCACCGCCTGCTGGAGCTTCTGCAGCCGCGGCGACGGCTCAAGGCCCAGGTCCTCGACAAGGCGGGCGCGCAGCCCCTGGTAGACCTCCAGCGCCTGCCAGGGCCGACCCGCCCGGTACAGCGCGGCCATGCACTGGGCGTGCAGCCCCTCGTGCAGCGGATGACGGGCGGTCAGCTCGGTCAGCTCCGTCAGCAGCTCGGCATGGCGCCCGAGCCGCAGATCGGCCTCGATCCGCCGCTCCAGGACACCGAGGCGGCTCTCCTCCAGCCGGGCCAGCTCGATCTCCAGGACCGGACCGACCCGCACATCCACCAGCGCCGGACCGCGCCAGACCGCGAGCGCCTGGCGCAGCAGCAGGGACGCCTCGACATCGTCCCCCGCGTCGAGCGCGTCGCGCCCGGCGGCCACCAGCCGGTCGTACTCATGGATGTCGACCGCGCCGGGCTGCGCCTCCAGGACATAGCCGCCGTACCGAGTGGCCAGCACGTCCTTCGACGCCTGCGGCGCCTGGGGGCCATAAGCGGCGGCCAGCCTGCGGCGGAGCTGGAGGATGTAGGTCTGCAAGGTGGTGGGCGCACTGCGTGGCATCTGCGTGCCCCAGATTTCCTCCATAAGAGTGGGCACCGGCAGCATCTGGTTGGCGTAGACGGAAAGCAGTGCAAGGATCTGCCGCGGCTTGCCCGCGCTGGGCACGATCGACTGACCGCACGCCTCGACGCTCAGCGGCCCCAACACCTTGATGTCCATGGTCCTGTACCTCCGTCAACGGTCCGTCAGGTGCCTCCTGGCCGCGCGGCCGTGCCATCGAGGCACAGAAAAGACTCGCGGGTGAGCGGTGCATCCGACCAGTGCCGGAATACCGAACTCGGTATGAGTCCTGGGAGATCGACCCATGACAAATTCACACCCTGGAGAGCCTGTGATGACGGAAGCCTCCATTCCCCCGCAGCCCACGCAGTCCCCGTCCGACGTCGCCGACCTCGACGACCTGGTCATCGAGGACCTGACCGACGCCTCCTGGAAGGCCGTCGCACCGCGCATCTGCATCTGCACGTTCGGCGGGGAATGAGAGGACGGGGACGATGACGGGCGAACTGGGCTTCACCCCGCACTTGCGGGTCGAGCCGGTGCCGGGCGAGGCCGTCTACCTGGTCTCCGAGCACGGCGTCACCGCGCTGCACGGGCAGGCGATCGCGGCCCTCGCGCCGCTGCTGGACGGGTCGCGGGACCTCGCGCACATCCTCACCGAGGCCGCCCGCGCACCCGGCCTGCCGGGCGCGGTGCCCGCCGGGCAGGCCGAGCGGGTCATCGCGCGGCTGCGGGCCGCCGGGCTGGTCTCCGAGCGGGAGCGTACGCACGCCCCCGGGCCCGAGGAGGCCTACTGGGAGCTGGCCGGGCTGGGCGGCCGCGACGGCGGCGACGGCCGCTCCATACGCCCGGCCGCGCGCCCGGCCACGGCGTCCGTGGCGTCGGTGGCGTCCGTGATCCTGGGGTCCGCCGACCCCGCCGAAGTCGTCCGGGCGCTGCGGGCGGCGGGGCTGCGGTCGGTGGCCGGGGTGAACGAAGCGGACGAGGAGCCGGACGACCGGGCGGCGACCCCCGCCGCGCAGGGCCGGGAGTGCCGATGGGCCATACGTCAAGTAGGCCTCCGTCAACACGGCGCCGCCGAACTCACCCTTGTGGTGTGCGACGACTACCTCGATCCGCGGCTCGCCGCCGTCGACGCCGCCCATCGCGCCGCGGGCCGTCGCTGGCTGCCCGTCAAACCGGTGGGCACCCGGGCATGGCTGGGCCCGTTCCTCGGCGCCCCCGACGATCCGTGCTGGGCGTGTCTGGCCGACCGGCTGTGGCGGGGGCGGCAGGCCGAGGCGTACCTCCAGCGCAGGCTGGGCCGCCCGGGGCCGGTGCCGCGGCCGCCCGCCTCCCTGCCCGCGAGCCGGGCCGCCGCGCTCCAGCTGGCCGCGCTGGAGGCCGCCAAGTGGCTGGCCGGGCACCGGCATCCGGGCCAGCAGGCGCTGTGCACCCTGGACAGCCTCACCGCCACCGTGGACCGCCATCCGCTCTCCCGCCGCCCGCAGTGCGCCGGGTGCGGCGATCCGGCGCTGGTCGCGGAGCGGATACGGGCGCCGCTGGCCCTGCCGTCGCCGCGTGAAACACGTACGGCCGACGCCTCACCGCTCCGCGTCATGGAGCGGTACGGCCATCTCGTCGACTCCGTCACCGGGCTGGTCACCGAGATCCGCCGCGATCCGCGCGGCCCGGACTTCCTCAACTGCTACCACGCCCGGCACCCTTCGTACGCCTCATACACCTCATACGCCTCGTACGCCGGGGCGGCCACCGCGCCGAGCGGGCTGGACGCGCTGCGCGCCGGTCTGCGGGCCGCCGCCCACGGCAAGGGGCGGACCGCCGAACAGGCCCGGGCCAGCGCCCTGTGCGAGGCCCTGGAGCACTACAGCGGCCACTTCCAGGGGGACGAGCCGCGCCGCCGCGCCCGCTACCGCGCGCTGGGTACGGCGGAGGCGGTGCATCCGGACACCGTCCAGCTCATGGACGCGCGGCAGTTCACGCGTCAGGGGGCGCCGCGCCACCGCGTCCCCGACCCGTTCGACGAGGACGCCGAACTCGACTGGACGCCGGTGTGGTCGCTCACCGCCGAGCGGCACCGGCTGCTGCCCACCGCGCTGTTGTACTACGGCGCCCCGCAGCCCCCCGGACGGCGCTGCTGCCGGGCGGACTCCAACGGCGCGGCGGCCGGGTCCACCCTGGCCGACGCCGTCGTACGGGGCTTCCTGGAGCTGGTGGAGCGGGACGCGGTCGCCCTGTGGTGGTACAACCGCACCCGTCAGCCCGCGCTCGCCCTGGACGCCTTCGACGACCCGTGGCTGGCCGAACTGCGCCGCGCCCACGGCGGTTTGCGGCGCGAGGTGTGGGCGCTGGACCTCACCACCGACTTCGGCATCCCGGTGGTCGCCGCGCTCTCCCGCCGGACCGACAAGCCCGCCGAGGACATCACGCTGGGCTTCGGCGCCCACTTCGACCGGCACACCGCGCTGTGCCACGCCTTCGCCGAGCTGAACCAGATGCTGCCCGCGGTGGTCGAGGCCCGCGCCGACGGCGGCGGATACGGCACGGCCGACCCGGAGGCGCTGCGCTGGTTCCGCACCGCGACCACCGCCGATCAGCCCTATCTGACGGCCGGTCCGGACGCGGCGCCGCCGCCCGCGATGACCGCTCCCCCGGACGGCGACGACGGCGCCGACGGCGACGCCCTGGCGTCCGTCCGGGAGGCCGTCCGCGCGCGCGGGATGGAGCTGCTGGTACTGGACCAGACCCGGCCGGACGTGGGGCTGCCCGTGGCCAAGGTGCTGGTGCCCGGACTGCGCCCGCACTGGCCCCGGTTCGCTCCCGGCCGGCTCTACGACGTCCCGGTGGCCCTGGGGCGGCTGCGGCGGCCGACGCCGTACCGCGAGCTGAACCCCGTTCCCCTTTTCCTGTGATTCTTCCTGTGATCGCCCGTGACAACCCGTAACTCTGTGTACGCCATGAGCCTTCTCCGCACCCTCTCCTTCCCCGCAAAAGATCGGATACTCTCGGGCAAGCCGCCCAATCCGGCCCGACGATCCGGAGGACGAGTGCAGGGGAGCCTCTTGCCCGACGATTCCGGGAAAAAGCCGCCGCGCGACCACGACGACGCCCTCGCGCCGCGCCTGGCCGTGGTGATCACGGTGATGGTGCTCCTGCTCTACTTCGCCGTCGCCGTGACGTATGTGGTCGAAGGACTGCCCCCGGGGCGCGCGGTCGACACGGTGGTGCGGATGCTGGAGATCCTGCCGGTGCTGGCCGTGCTGCTGGGCATCCAGCTGATCCACTCCTTCCCCGCGCTGGCGCCCCGGCTGGCCGCCGCCCGGCACTGGACGCTGTTGCTCCAGGCGACGCTGACCTTCCTGCCGTTCGCCGTCTTCAAACAGGCGTGGCTGGGCATGCCCGGCTTCTTGGCGGGCTCCGCGCTGCTGGTGCTGGCTCCGGCGGCGGCCTGGCCGACGTTCGCCGCGATCCTGCTGATCACCGATGTGCTGCTGTTCCAGGTGGGGTTCGGCTGGGACAAGGTCGCGTACACCACCGTGTCCACGACGATCACCGGGCTGGTGGTGTTCGGCCTCTCCCGGCTCTCCGGGCTGGTCGCCGAGGTGTCCCGGTCGCGCGCGGAGCTGGCCCGGCTGGCGGTCGCCCAGGAGCGGCTGCGGTTCGCCCGGGACGTGCACGACCTGCTCGGCCTCAGCCTCTCCACCATCACCCTCAAGTGCGAGCTGGTGCACCGGCTGGTGCCCCGGCAGAACGACCGGGCGCAGCAGGAGCTGGCCGAGATCCTGCAGACGTCCCGTCAGGCGCTGGCCGACGTACGGGCGGTGGCCAGCGGTTACCGCAAGATGTCGCTGTCCGCGGAGGCGGAGACGGCGCGGTCCATGCTGGCCGCGGCGGGCATCCGGGCCACCGCGGACATCGGCTGCGGACCGCTGTCCGAGCGGGTGGACACGGTGCTGGCGAGCGTGCTGCGCGAGGGGCTGACCAACGTGCTGCGGCACAGCAGGGCCGAGCACTGTGCGATCACGGCCCGGCGTGCGGGGCCCACGGTGCGGCTGACGCTGGTGAACGACGGGGTGGGCAAGTCGTCGACGATCCTGCGCGCCGACAGCGCCCCCGGAACCACCGGCTCCGACGGCGGCAGCGGGATCGGCAACCTCCGGGTGCGGCTGGCGGGGCTCGGCGGGCGACTGTACGCGGACGTACGGGCCGACGGCTGGTTCGAGCTGCGGGCCGAGCTGGAGCTGTCCGCCGAGCCGCCGCCGCGGGGCGGGCGGGGGCGCGGCACGGAGGAGGAGTTCGGCCCGGCGGTGACGGCGTGACGGCGGTGACGGGCGCTGATGACGTAACGGCGGTGAAGGGCGGTGACAGCGTGACGCCGTCATCGCGGCGTGTCCCGTCCGGCTCCGCGTAGCGCGCCGCTACAGCCAGCCCGCCTCGCGGGCGATGCGGATGGCGTCGACCCGGTTGCGCGCGTCGAGCTTGGTGACGGCGGACGTCAGGTAGTTGCGCACGGTCCCCACCGACAGGAAGAGCCGGGCCGCGATACGGGCGGCCACCTCCCCTTCGGAGGCCATCCGCAGCACCTCCAGCTCACGCGGGGTCAGCGGCTGCGGGCCGTCGTCCAGGGCGGCCAGGGCGAGTTGGGGATCGATGACCCGATCGCCCCGCGCGACCGCGCGAATGGCGTCGCACAGGGTGGCCGGGCTGCTGTCCTTCAGCAGAAATCCGGCGACGTGGGCCGCGAGCGCACGCCGCAGATTCCCGGGCCTGCCGAGGCTGGTGAGCATCATGGTCCGGCATTCGGGAACGGCGGTGAGCAGTTCGGCGGCGGCGGTCAGCCCGTCCACTTCGGGCAGGTCGATGTCGAGGATCGCGACGTCCGGGCGGTGCCTGCGGGCGTTCGGCAGAATATCGGCGCCGCTGGAGAATTCGGCCACGACCTCGATATCCGGTTCGAATTCCAGCAGGGCGACCAGTGCCTTGCGCAGCATATGCATGTCCTCGGCAATGAGCACCCTGATCATTTCACCCCGCCCTTTCCCCACCGATTCCCCGCGGACGATTATTCCCCCGGGCTTCCGGGCCTCGCAGCTCTTTCCGTCCGATTACCTCAGCCGAACAAATGTATTGTTCTCCGGCCGCTGTTCAGGCCGCGCCGCCCCGGCACGGTTCGGTGGGTCCGGGCGCGTACTCCGCGTGCAGGGCGCGCAGTTCACCGCGCAGGTACCACTCGCGCAGCACCCCACGGCGTACCTTGACCGCTCCATCCCGGCGCACCGTACCGGGGCGGACGAGCAGCACCGCGCCCGTGGTGACGCCGAACTCCTCCGCCACCCGGGCCCGGATGCGGGCGGCGAGCCGGGGCAGTCCGGTCCGGGCGGCGCTCGCCGTACGGACCTCCTGGACGACGATCAGCGGCCCGGCTCCGGGCCCCGCGCAGAACACCCGGGCCGACCCCAGGGCCCGCCCGCAGCCGAGCAGTTCGCGCTCGATGTCCTGGGGGTGCAGAGTGATCCCGTCCACCAGGAGGCCGTCGTGGACCCGGCCGGTCATGTGGATGCCGCCGTCCGCCGCGAGGCCGAGGTCGCCGGTGCGCAGGAATCCCCCGGGGCCGTCGGCGGACCGGGCGGCGAAGCGGGGCGCGGTGTCCAGGGGCCGTCCCCAGTGGCCGGTGGCGATGGCGGCGCCGCGCGCCCAGATCTCCCCGGCCGCCCCCTCGGGCAGCGGACGGCAGGTCAGCGGGTCGACGACGCCGAACTCAGCGCCGGACACCGGGACACGGCCCTCGGCGATCAGCAGGGGCGCGCCCTCGGCGGGGGCGTATCCGGCGACCAGGGTTCCGGGGCGCAGCCCCGCGGCGGTGTAGCGGCGGGCGAAGGCGGCCATGGTGGCGGGCGAGACCGGCTCCCCGGCGTTGAGCGCGGTCCGCCAGCGGGAGAGGTCGAGCCCGGCGGGCTGTTCGTCGGCGGTCAGCGCGGCGCAGCGTGCGAAGTGGGTGTCGGGCGCGACGGTTTCGGTGATGCCGTGGCGGCTGATGGCCCGTAACCAGGCGGCCGGGTCGGTACGGAACGGGCGCGGGGGCAGCGGGACGGCGGTGGCGCCGAGCCAGAGCGGGTGCAGCACCTGGCCGATCAGGCCGGGGGTGTGGCGGCGGGGCAGCCAGCCACCGATCCGGGAGCGGGGGCCGGTGCCCAGGGTGGCCCGCAGGGAGTGCATGGCGGCGAGCAGGTTGCCGTGGGTGAGCCGGGCGCCGCGCGGGGCGGTGGCGGGCCCGGAGTCGTACGCGAGCAGGGCGAGGCTGTCGGGGCCGGTGCGGGCGGGTGGGGCGGGCCCGTCGGCGGCGCGGGCGGCCGCATGGCCCGCGGCGCGGTCGGCGGCGTGGTCGACGTGGGCGGCGTGGTCCGGTGGCAGTCTGTCGACGGGCAGGCAGGTGAGGTCGGCGCGGCCGACGAGGGAGAGACGGCGGGAGATCTCGGAGGCGTGCGCGGTTTCGGTGAGGACGAGGTCCACGGTGGCGTCCCGGGCGATCGCCGCGGTGCGTTCGGCGGCGGTGCGGGAGGCGGTGGGCGCGGGTACGGGGACGGCGACGGCGCCCGCGTACAGGCAGCCGAGCAGGGCGGCCGCGATGTGCGGGCCGGGGTCCATGACGACGAGCACCCGGCGTCCGGCGGCGTCGCGGCCGCGCAGCCAGGCGGCCACGGCTCCGGCCCGGGCGTCGAGTTCGGCGTAGGAGATCCGCCGCTCCCCGCCGTTTCCGTCGGGGTGCGCCAGCGCGACGGTGCCGGCCCCGCCGTCCCGGGCCCGTTCTCTCAGTGCCTCGGCCAGATTCGCGTGTCGTGGCATGGTCAGCTCCCGGGCGCCGGAGATCAAAACGAGGCCACAGTCTCGGCATGCCACCTCGAACGATGCTTGATCACCGTTCGGGTGCCATGGACCGCGCTACGGTGCGACGGACTGCGTGTACCGGTGCGGCGGACCGGACGCTCACAGCGCGACGGGCTACGTGCGCTCGCCCCGGGTGACCTGGACGGCCCAGGAACCCCCGGCGGCGCGGCCGGTGACTGTCACCCGGACCGCCTCCTCCCGGGCCAGCAGGGAGTCGCCGACGCCGAGCGGCGCGTCGGCCAGCTCGGGGTAGACGGACTCGTTCCAGCAGGCGGCGGTGGCGGGGTGGCCGTCCAGCACCCGGATCGGGCCCTCGCCCGAGGCGGCGTCGTTGCGCACCCGGTAGACCAGCACGCCTTCGGTGCAGGTGCCCGCGTCGTTGCCGTACGCGCCGCGCGCCTCGATGGCCAGTGCGGTGGTGGGGCCGGTGCGGACCACGACCAGCCGGGTGCGGGTGTCGGTGCCGGGGCGGCCTTCCATGGGGGCGCCGAGGGGCTGGAGGGTGTACATCTTCGGGCCGAGGGCCCGGACGCAGGCCACCTGGCGGCCGGTGAGCCAGCCGAGCTTCCACTTGTGCCAGCCGAAGGGGTCCGGGGAGAGTCCGAACTGGCTGCCCATCAGGTCCCAGTCGCCGACGTAGGTGTCCCAGTCGCCGCTGTTGTCGGCCGTGCTGGGCCGGTGGTAGAGGTCGGGCAGGTCGAAGACGTGCCCGGTCTCATGGGCGAGGACGTTGCGATCGGGCGGATGGTGCTCGAAGACGGTCACCAGGCGGCGCAGGTCCTTACCGTCGGCGCGCAGCGGCCTTTCGAAGTTGACCACTTTGGTTGCGTCGGCGTCGACACCCGGGGCGTCGGGGTCGGCGACGAGGTAGACGATGTCGTAGCGGCCGAAGTCCAGGTGCGGATCGGTGGCGCGGATGGCGTCGCGCAGATACGCGGCCCGGCGCGCGGAGTTCCAGTCGCGCTGTATGGCGTACGCGGTGGACGCCTTCGGCATGGTGATCCACCGCCGCAGCGGGTGGACGCGCAGCGAGAAGCGCCCGTAGGAGGCGCGCTGGAAGAAGTCGCCGGTCGCGGGGGTGTGGTCGGCGGCCAGCCGGGCCGGGGTGACCTTGGGGGCGGCGTCCGGGAAGGACAGGAAGACCATGGCCGCGCGGAGCGAGCGGACCGGGCGGGGGTAGTTGCGGTTCCAGGTGTCCAGCCCCTCGGAGTGGTGGGCGCCGGTGCGCTCCAGGGTGCACGGCCCGCCCGCGCCCACGGCCGTGGCCGGGCCCGCCACCACGGTGGTGGCGATGACGGCGCTCAACGAGGTCAGGACGGCCTGGGCACGGCGCAACCGGGGCGGCCGCGACGCCTCCGCGGGCGCTTGAGGACGCGCCATGCCGACCTCCCGGGCGTAGAGGGAACACCCACTCCACCCTGGGTCGGATTGGCGCGGTACGCCCTGTTCGGCTGGACCGGTCGAGTGAACAGGCCGGGATGCGGGTACGTAACAGACGGTCACATCCGGTCAAGCGGGCAGTGCGCCCGCGCAGAGTCGAACAGTTACGACCAAACACCTTGTCAAGGCGGCGGTGATCGCGATGGCGTCGATGGAACGCGCGAAGTGCGAGCCTCTATGATCTCCACATTTCCAGCGGGGATTACCTATTCAGGCGGGCTCTTGGCACCTGCCCGGCACCCGGTGTGAGAGATGCACGAGGGGTGTGCGACACAGATGACATACCTGGACAAGACAAACGCCACGCGGGAGCGAGCGGTGAGCGGAACCCCCGACGGGCAGGGCCGCGCGCCCGGCGCGACGCTGCCGACGATCACTGAGCGTAATACACCCCCCAGTGCTCCGCCCCCCGGGGCGAGCACCGGTGCACCCCCTGCCCCGGCGGGCGCCGCGTGCGCGCCCCCGGGCACAGCGCGGGGCGCACCACCGAGTGCACCACCGAGTGCACCACCGGGCGCGTTACCGGGTGCACCACCGGGCGCGCCACTGGGCACCCCCCGGGGCACGCCCCCGGGCGCCGCGCCCAGCGACTACCGCGCGGCCTTCAACGCCGCGCGGCTCGCCATGGCGGTCATCGACCGCGAGGGCAACGTCCTCGACGCCAACCCCGCGCTGGGCTCGCTGCTGGGCGCCGAGCCCGCCCAGCTGGCCGCCCGCGGCGCCGCCGAGCTGGCGGAGCTGCGCGAGGACGCGCGCAGCTGGAACGACTACCGCGAGGTGCTGCTCGGCCGCCGCGATCGGATGACGTGCACCCGTCGGCTCCATCACTCCGACGGCCATGCCCTCTGGGCCGAGATCACCGTCGAACCGGCCCCGGACAGCTGCAGCCTGCTGCTGTCGATGGCCGACATCAGCGACCGCCGGGACCTCCAGGGGAGGCTGCGCCATCTGCAGATGCACGACCCGGTGACCCGGCTGCCCAACCGGAACCTCTTCTTCGAGCGGCTGGCCGCCGCGCTGGAGGCGGGGGCGTACGACCGCGCGGGCACCGGCCGGATCGGGCTGTGCTACCTCGATCTGGACGGTTTCAAGGCGATCAACGACACCCTCGGCCACCGGGTCGGCGACCGGCTGCTGCGGGCGGTGGCCCTGCGGCTGACCGAATGCGCGGCGCCCGGCGACCATCTGGTGGCGCGGCTCGGCGGTGACGAGTTCGCGCTGCTGGTACGGGAGTCCAGCGGCACCGAGCAGGTGTGCGAGCTGGCCCGCTCCGTGCTGGGCGCGCTGCAGCGGCCGTTCGACGTGGGCGGGCAGCGGCTGTCGGTGTCGGCGAGCATCGGCGTCGTGGAGCGGCCCGCGGCGGGCACCCACACCACCTGGCTCATGCAGGCCGCGGACACCACGCTCTACTGGGCCAAGGAGGACGGCAAGGCGCGCTGGACCCTCTTCGACCCCGAGCGCAACGCCCACCGCATGACCCGTCAGGCGCTGTCCAGCACGCTGCGACCGGCGGTCGAGCGGGAGGAGTTCGTGCTGGACTACCAGCCGCTGGTCGGCCTGGTCGACGGGGTCGTACGGGGCGTGGAGGCGCTGGTGCGCTGGGACCATCCGCAGTTCGGACGGCTCTCGCCGAATCGGTTCGTCTCGCTGGCCGAGGAGAACGGCGCGATCGTGCCGCTGGGGCGCTGGGTGCTGCGTACCGCCTGCCGTCAGGCCCGTGCCTGGCAGCAGGCCCATCCGCGGCATCCGCTGGTGGTCAGCGTCAATGTGGCCGTGCGTCAGGTGTGGGACTCCGACCTGGTCTCCGACGTGGGCGCGATCCTCGCCGAGACGGGGCTGCCGCCGCGGCTGCTCCAGCTGGAGCTGACCGAGTCGGCGGTCATGGGCTCGGCGGGCCGTCCGCTGCAGGCGCTCCAGCAGCTGAGCGACATGGGGGTGGCCATCGCGATCGACGACTTCGGCACCGGCTACTCCAACCTCGCCTATCTGAGCCGGCTGCCGGTCTCCACGCTCAAGCTGGACGGCTCCTTCGTCCAGGGCTTCCGGGCCGAGGAACACCCCAATCCGGCGGACGAGACGATCGTCCGGGCGCTGGTGGAGCTGGCGCACCGGCTGGGGCTCACGGTGGTGGCGGAGTGCGTGGAGAGCGCGGAGCAGGCGGAGCGGCTGGGGCGGATCGGCTGCGACACGGGCCAGGGCTGGTTCTACTCCCGCCCGGTCCCGCCGGACCGTATCCCTCCCATGCTCCCCGCCTGCCCGTCTCTCCCTGAGGGCTGCTGAACGGGGGCTGCTACGCGGGCGCGTCCGGCAGGCCGTACGCGTCCGCGATCAGCTCGTACGAACGCAGCCGGGCCTCCCGGCCGTGCGCCGTGGTCGTGATCTTGAGTTCGTCGGCTCCGGTCCGCTTGACCAGGTCGTCCAGGCCCTCGTGTACCTCGTCCGGCGTCCCGTACACCACATTGGCCAGCCAGCTGTTCACGAAGTCGCGCTCGATCTCGCTGAATTCATGGGCCTCGGCCTCCTCCGGCGACGGCACCAGGCCCGGGCGCCCGGTACGCAGGCGGATCATGGAGAGGGCGCCGGTGAGCACCTGCCGGTGGGCCTGCTTCTCGTCCTCGGCCGCGAACGCCGAGACGCCGATCGACGCGTACGGCCGGTCCAGCACCGCGGACGGCCGGAACGACTCGCGGTAGAGGTCGAGCGCGGGGACCGTATTGGCCGCGGAGAAGTGGTGGGCGAAGGAGAACGGCAGGCCCAGCTGCCCCGCGAGCCGGGCGCTGAACCCGCTGGAACCCAGCAGCCACACCGAGGGCCGGTCGGCGGACTGCACCCCGCCGGGGACCGTGCCCTGGACGGGCCCGGGCACCGCGTGGATACGGGCGTACCGGTGGCCGTCAGGGAAGTCGTCGTCCAGGAACCGGGTCAGCTCGGCGAGCTGCTGCGGGAACTCGTCGGCGCCCTCGCGCAGCCGCTCGGTGCGGCGCAGCGCCGCCGCGGTCGCCCCGTCGGTGCCGGGGGCGCGGCCGAGGCCGAGGTCGATCCGGCCGGGGGCGAGCGCCTCCAGGGTGCCGAACTGCTCGGCGATGACGAGCGGGGCGTGGTTGGGCAGCATGACCCCGCCCGAGCCGAGCCGTATCCGCTCGGTGTGCGCGGCCACATGGGCGAGGATGACGGCCGGGGAGGAGCTGGCGACGCCCGGCATGGAGTGGTGCTCGGCCACCCAGAAGCGGTGGAAGCCGCGGCGCTCGGCGAGCCTGGCCAGCTCGGTGGTGGTGCGCAGCGCCTGGGTGGCGGTCAGCCCGCTGCCGACGGTCGCCAGGTCCAGCACCGACAGCGGTACGGGCGCGCTGCCCCGGGCGGTGGCCCGGATGGTGTCGCGGTCCTCGCCGCGGCTTTCGTCGCGCTCTTCGTCTCGCCGGTCCCGCTCATCGGCCACGGTGGCCCGCCTCCCTGATCGCACTGCGGTACTACGTCGTCTACCGCGCACCATCAACCGGATGAAGGCTCCGCTTTATTCCCGGCCCCGGAACCCGTGGGTCCCGGGGCCGGACGGTGTCCGTCAGGCCGTACCGCGGCGGCGCAGCACCAGGACGGTGGCCGCGGCGCCGAACACCAGTGCACCGGCGCCGATGCCGACCGGCAGCAGGGCCGAGCCGCCCGCCCCGGTGGTCCCGGCGGTTCCGGCGAGGCGGTGGGGGGTGAGGGCGTCGGCGATCGGGGCACTGGCGGCCAGGGCGCTGGTCGTGTAGTGCCCGGACCGGTGCACCGAGTCCACCGAACCGTCCTGCTTGAGCAGCACCTGGGTGTTGTTCGGGTGCCGGAAGTCGAACATGCCGGACAGCGAGTTCGCCCGGGCGTCGAAGGAGGTGTCACCGATCCGGCCGGTGTGCCAGTTGTCCTCGATGAAGCGGGTGATCGACGTCTGCTCGGTGGGGGTGTGGTCGACCTTGTTGGACGTGCTGTACGGGGAGATCACCAGCAGCGGCTGGCGCGGGCCGGGGCCGCAGCGGTCCTGGTAGCCGCGCGCGGGCCGGGGGGCGGACTGGCAGGCGGGGCTGTCGGTCGCCTTGCCGTTCGAACCGGTGGTGGTGTCGCGGGAGCCGTTGGCGGGCTTGGCGTACGCGTGGTCGTACCAGCCGTCGCTGTCGTCGTAGGCGACGACGACCGCGGTGTCCTTCCACTGCGGCGACTTCTGGATCGCGTTGATCTGCTTGACCAGGAAGTGCTGCTCGTCGATCGGGTCCGAGTAGCCCGCGTGGCCGTCCTGGTACTCGGCGGCCTTCAGGTAGCTGACCGCGGGCAGGTGGCCGGTCTTGAGGGCGGCGTCGAAGTCGGTCAGGTCGTAGTTGTGGTTGGCCTGACCGCTGTGGCCGATCTCCGAGACGTTCTTGGGCGGCAGATGGTGGGGGTTGGCCGTGGACTTGTAGTACTGGAACGGCGCGTGGTGCGGGCTGTAGTCCACCGAGGAGGCGCCGCCGACGTTGGCGTGGGTGGTGCCGGAGCACTTGGCGTAGCTGCCCTGCTTGCCGTCCCAGGCGGTGCTGGGCCGGAAGCCGCCCTGGAACCAGCCCCAGCTGACGTCCTTGGCGTTGAGCAGGTCACCGATGTTCTTGCCCTTGAGCTGGCCGAGGGCGCTGCCGCTGGTGTGGTCCTTGTCCGAGCAGTCGTCGAACGCCGGGTCCGGGTCGTTGATCATCGTGCCGACGCCGTGGGCGTCCGGCGAGGCCACGGCGGCCGGGTCCGGCTTGTCGGTCTGCTTCGGGTCCTCGGTGGAGGACTTCGGGTCGGTGGAGACGATGCCATGGGTCTGACCGGAGACCAGCTCGACGGCGCCCGGGCTGGACGGGCCGTAGGCCGAGCTGAACGAACGGTCGCTCAGCGCGTAGTGCTGGGCGTAGTTCCACAGCCCGGTGACCGTGTTGCCGTCGTAGTAGTCCGTCACCAGACCGGGCTCGCCGAACAGCCCGCTGCACTTGCTGACCTCGGTGTTCTCGACGAACTTATCGGCCTTGCCGCCATTGGCCGCGTACTGCTCGGGGCCATAGGAATGGTTCTGGTCGCAGGTCATCGCCTGCGAGGACGCGAGCCGCTTGGGCTTGTAGAGATTGGGGTTCTTCTCCAGCAGCCCCGCGTGGGCGAGGGTGTCGATGTTCTTCGGGGTGTCCTTGGCGGCGGTGAACTTCGTGCCGTCGGTGTTGGCGGCCTGGGGATAGGTGCCGAAGTAGTGGTCGAACGAGACGTTCTCGTCGAAGATCACCACCACATGCTTCACGGGCGTCGCGGTCCGCTGCTCCGCCCCCTTGGCGGGCGCGGCCCAGGCGGGTGCCACCCCGCCCGCGGTCGCCAGCACCGCGGCGCCGGCCAGGGCACTCCAGCGCTTCGCTCGTCCTCTACCGCCCATGCCATGCCTCCACATGTTCGTTTTTCAGGCCTGCTTTCACGCCTGCGCCGTGATCCTCGGCCGCGGGCCGGACATTCCGATGGAATCCATGGAGGAGGGTGAATGAATAGAGGGTCAGGAAAACACAAGGAATTCTTGAGGAGCTCTTGACCGGGAGGTGGGAGGCGCGGCACCGGACCCTCAGGACAGCAAGGCCCTGCCCAGCCAATCCGCATGGCCCCGCACCCCCGGCAGCGCGAAGAAATAGCCGCCGCCGAACGGGGAGATGTAGTCGACCAGCGGCTCCCCCGCGAGACGCTTCTGCACCGTCTCGAACTGCCGGGCCAGATCCTGCTGATAGCTGCAGAACAGCAGGCCCATGTCCAGGTTCCCGTTCCCGTCCATGCCCCGGTCGTAGTTGTAGGCACGGCGCAGGATGCGCTGGTCGTCGGTGTGCGCCGAACGGGGGTTGGCCATCCTGATGTGGCTGTCCAGCGGGATGAGGTCGCCTTTGGGGTCCTGGGCGAAGCGCGGGGTGTCGAACTCATGCCGCCCGTCCAGCGGTGCGCCGGACTCCCTGCTGCGGCCGAACATCCGCTCCTGCTCGGTGATCGACACCCGGTCCCAGAACTCCACCAGCATCCGGATCAGCCGGACCACCTGGTAGCTGCCGCCGGTCGCCCAGCCCGGCTCCCCGGAACCCTCGCCCGCCCACACCAGGCGGTCCATCAGCCGGTCGTCGCCGGTGTCCGGGTTGGCGGTGCCGTCCTTGAAGCCCATGTGGTTGCGCGGGGTGCCGGAGGGCCGGGGCGGGCTGACGAAGCCGTCCATACGCCAGCGCACCTGGAGCGCGCCCCGGGTGTGCCGGGCTATGTCGCGCAGCGCGTGCAGCACCGTGTCCGTGTTCTCCGCGCAGAGCTGAAGGCTCAGATCACCGTGGCACCAGTCGGGGTCGAGGTCGTCGTCGGGGAAGGACGGCATGGTGCGCAGCCGCCGGGGCTTGCGGTCCTTCAGCCCGTACCGCCCGTCGAAGAGCGAGGCGCCCACGCCGACCGTCGCGGTCAGCCGGTCGGCGGTGATCTGGGGGCCCAGGGTGCCGGAGTCGACGGGCGGGGCGGTGATCCCCACCGGGTCCGGGATGCCGCCGGTGGTGAGGAAACGGCAGCGCGCGGTGAGGGTACGGAACAGCTCGGTCAGCTCGGTGCGCCCCTCGGCGGTGGCGTCGAAGGCGACGAACGCGGTGGCGCGCTGCGGCGGGGTGAGGATTCCGGCCTGATGCCCGCCATGAAACGCGACCCGCGCGGGCAGCCTTCCCGCGCCGCCCGCCCCCGCGCCGCCCGCCCCCGCGCCGTCCGCATCCACACCGCCCGTCTCCGCGTCGCCCGCCCGCGCGGCGGCCGGGGCGGCCGAGGCGCCCGACACCGCGCCGACCGTGCCCGCCGCGGCGCTCCACAGAAAGCCCCGCCGCCGCACCTCGCTCACCGGGTCCTCCGTACGTCCGTCAGTGCCGCCACATCGGCCAGCCGCTCCACCAGCGCGCCCGCGGCGGCGTTGATCTTCTCCCGGCGCCCGCGGTCGAGCCGGTCCACCGGGGTCCAGTGGTCCCCGTCGCGCGCGGCGTCCAGGGCCTTCCGGGTGCGGTCCAGCCAGGTGCCGATCTCCGGCAGCCCCGGGTCACGGGAGGTCAGCAGCGGGCGCAGCCGGTCCAGCACGGCCCGGGTGCCGTCGAGGTTGGCCCGCGCGGTGGCCAGGTTGGTGCCGCTGCCGTAGTCGGTGCGGCCGGTCAGCTCGAACTGCACGGTGTTCTCCATGATCTCGTGCGCCCGCAGGCCCAGGTCCGCCGGGTCCATCCGCTGCTGGGGCCAGCTGTCCCGCAGCGCGCGGACGTCCTTGTCGAGCTGGTCGGCAGCGCCGCGCAGACTGCTCGCGGACGCGTCGTGCCACAGCCCGTACTCGATGCGGTGGAATCCGGTGAAGCCCGGATCGCGGACGCCGCCGGACAGCCCCGCCGTGGTGCCGTTGATCGCCCCGTCCGCGTCGCCGAAGGTGCCGTAGGCGGCGCCCATCCGCTCGTACACCAGGTGGGCGGGGAGCCAGGCCGCGCGGGCGGCGGCCGGGTCGCCCTCGCGGATGGCCGAGCGCAGTGCGTCGGTGCGCCGCACCAGCTCGTCCATCCGGCCTTGCACCCATTTCTGGTAGGCGATGGTCGGCGGGATCAGGTCCTGCTGGGTGACCGGAACGGCGGCCGGGCCGCCGCCGCGCGCCGGTCCGGCCACGGTCACCGTGGGTCCGGTGACCGCGTCCGTGTCGTCGGGCAGGCACCGGAAGGCATAGGGGCCTCCGCCGAGGGTGACCCGCAGCGGCCGGGTGGTGCCCGGTCCCAGTCCCTCGACCTCTCCGAAGACCGAGCCGTTCGCCGGGTTGGTCAGGTAGACCTCGGTCGCTCTGCTGGAGGTGTTCTTCAGGTCGAAGACCTGCTTACCGCGGTGCGGATGGGCCCAGCCCTTGCCGCAGCCGCCCTCCGACACCTCGACCGAGGTGTGCCGCAGCCCGTCGGCCGCGGTGGCGGAGGCCTGCGGCCCCCGGCCGCCCGACGACCCTCCGGCGGTGGCCAGGGTGGCGGCGGCCACCGCCGCGGCCACTGCCACCGCACCGGCGATCAGCAGCGGGCGTTGCGACCCGGGGAGGGAGGAAGGTAGGCGGCGCACGGCTGCATGCTAAGCAGTTTTCGGGAAGCGGAATACTGCCGGGATCGTCCGGAGAGAGGGATTTCCCACCCGGTTCACCGGTCCGTCACCGCCCGCTCCCTTCATCCGCCACCGTCGCCGCCCGCTCCCCCGCCCCCGCTCCCTCAGCCGCTCCCGGCGAACAGCGTGCCCAGCCGGTCATGGACCGGTCGGCGGCCCAGCAGCCGCAGCCCCTCCCAGACGGTGACCTGGTTCGCCGTGAGCACGGGCTTGCCCAGGTCCGCCTCCAGATCGGCCAGCCAGGCGGCGGAGTGCAGGGCGGTGTCCGGCAGCAGCACCGCCTGGGCGTCGGGATGGTCTCCGGCGCGGGCCATCCGCAGCACCTCGTCCTTCCCCCAGGTGCCGACCTCGGCGGCGGTGATGATGCCGCTGCCCTGGGTGGAGACCACCTCCGCGCCCGCCGACTTCAGAAACGTCCTGAAATACTCGGCGACATCCTCCGGATACGTCGCGGCGATGGCCAGCTTCTCGACGCCCAGCGCCTGCACCGCGTGGGCGAAGGCGAAGGAGGTGCTGGAGGCGGGCAGCCCGGCCGTCTCCTCCAGCTCGCGCACCTGCTCCCGCGCGCCCTCCCAGCCGAAGACGAAGCTGGCGCTGGTGCAGGACCAGATCACCGCCTGGGCACCGCGCTCCTTCAGCTCGGCGACCCCGGCCGCGAGACGGGCCCCCGACCCCATTTCCAGCAGGGCGTCCACCCGGTGCGCGTCCTCGCCGATGTCGGTGTGGACGAGCGGGAACCGCACACTCTCGCCGAGCAGCCCCTCCAGACGCGGATAGTCGTCCTCGGCGGAATAGCCCGGGTAGAGAAAGCCCACCGTGTCCGGCGTCGCTCGCGTCGCGTCCGTCATGACTGCCTCCTTACCTGCGGCCCCCGTGAGCGCCGCCCTGCACTGTCACTTCTGATACACCGCAGCCGCCCGGCGGGTTCCCTCACATCGACGACGGACCTCCCGAGTCATCGAGGAACGGCCCTTCGCCGAACCCCGAGCCGAACCCCGGGTCGAGCCCGTCCGCCGGGTCGATGTCCGGCCCCGGTGACGCGGCCCCGGCCAGCGCCGCCTCCGGCTCCGGCCCCGGGTCCGCCACCGGATGATCCGGCATCGGGATGATCGGGCCGGGCAGCGACGACGACGCCCCCATCCCCGCCGGGCCGCGCCGGGCCGCCGGGTCCAGCAGCGCCTGGTACGGGCCGACGGCCTGGGCACCGATCTCCCGCAGCGCCGCCCAGATCGTCACCTGGTTGGCCGACAGCACCGGCATCCGCAACTCCGCCTCGAGCTGCGGAATCACGTCGTACGTCGGCAGGTTGGTGCAGCTGATGAAGAGCGCGTCGGGAGACCCGACCACCGCCTGCCGCGCCATGTCGACCACATCGCGGTAGGGCACCTTCCAGATGTGCCGGGTCAGGCCGAGATAGGCCCGGCCCGTCACCGTGATGCCCGCCTCGCCCAGATACTCCTCCAGCGAGTCGGTCACCGACTGGGTGTACGGCGTCACCACCGCGACCCGCCGGGCGCCGATCTCCCGCAGCGCCTCCAGCAAGGCGCCCGAGGTGGTGAGCGAGGGCAGCTCGCCCGCCTGTGTCATCGCGGCGCACATCGCGCGTTCGCCGGCCACACCGCCGACGAAGCTGCCCGAGCTGCAGGCGTACGCCGCCACTTCCGGTGCGACCGCGGTCAGCGCCCGCACCGCGTTCTGAAGGGTGTCGTGCTCGCTCACGAGCCGTGCCAGGTCGAGACTGACCTCGACCGGGACGAAGGGGGTGCGGGTGAGGTGCAAGGAGACCTCGTCCGGCACCCAGCGCCACAGTTCGCGATCAAGAGCGAAGTCGAAGGGTGCTACGACGCCCACGCCGCGCTGCGGCTGCGGGCCACCCAGGAAGGAGACGTCCATATATCGAAGCCCCAATACAGAAACGGAGAGGGCTGGACCATTGGCCAGAGATATAAGCGGGGGAGCACCGGCCTCATGCCGGGACGTCGGGACAGATCCGTTGTTGACGACGGTAGTTTCCGCTGCCTAGCGTGGTCAATCCCCGCAAACCTTGGCGCCTGCCCCGACTCTCCTCAGGCAAACCCACCCACGTTTCGAAACGGTTACCCGCCTATGTCCGAAAGCACTGTTGTCGTCTTCGGCGAGCAGCCCCCGGTCCGGCTGGACCGGCTGGCCGGCCGGGCCCAGGTCGTGGTGTGCGACGAGAAGACCCTGCCCGACGCCCTGCCCTCCGCCGATGTCCTCCTGGTCTGGAATTTCACCTCCGACGCGGTACGCGACGCCTGGCCCGGCGACGGCCCCCGGCCGGCTTGGGTGCACACCGCGAGCGCCGGGGTGGACCGGCTGCTGAGTCCCGAACTGACCGCGTCCGAAACCGTTTTGACCAACGCGCGCGGCGTCTTCGAGCAGCCGATCGCCGAGTACGTCGCCGGCCTGGTCATCGCCATGGGCAAGGACCTCCCCGGCAGCTGGGAGCTCCAGCGGCAGCGGCGCTGGCAGCACCGCGAGACGATGCGCCTGGCCGGGACGCGCGCGGCCGTCATCGGCGCCGGGCCCATCGGCCGGGCCATCGGCGCCACCCTGACCGCGCTCGGGATCAAGGTCGACCTGGTGGGACGCACGGCACGTCCGGGCGTACGCGGCAACGACGAGCTGCCCGGGCTGCTCGCGGAGGCCGACTGGGTGATCTCCGTCGCCCCGCTCACCGACGCCACGCGCGGCATGTTCGACCGGACCGCCTTCGCCCGGATGAAGCCCACCGCCCGGTTCATCAACGTCGGACGCGGCCCCCTCGTCATCGAGGACGATCTGAAGTCCGCCCTGGTCGGGCGGCAGATCGCGGGCGCCGCGCTGGACGTCTTCGAGAACGAGCCGCTGCCCCCCGACGACCCCCTGTGGGACGTGCCCGGGCTCCTCGTCTCGCCCCACATGAGCGGCGACACGGTCGGCTGGCGCGACCACCTCGCCGAACAGTTCCAGGACAACTACGACCGCTGGAGCGCCGGCGACCCCCTGCTCAACATCGTCGACAAGCGGCTCGGATACGTACCGGTGGACTGATCGCACGGCCGGGCCGGTCGATACGGTCCGCACGATCTGAACGGAGAGCTGGATGACCGACCTGCACGACCTGACAGCGGTTCAACTCGTGGAGCGGTACGGCTCCGGCGAACTCTCCCCCGTCGAGGCCACACGAGCCGCCCTCGACCGGATCGAGCAGATCCAGCCGAGGGTCAACGCGTACAGCCGGGTGGACGCCGAGGAGGCGCTGCGCCAGGCGGAGGAGTCCGCCGAACGGTGGCGGCGTGGCGAACCGGCGGGGCTCCTGGACGGCGTCCCCGTGTCGGTGAAGGACATCCTGCTGATGCGCGGCGGCCCCACGCTGCGTGGGTCGCGCACGGTGCGCCCGGACGGGCCGTGGGACGAGGACGCGCCCGCGGTGGCCCGGATGCGGGACCACGGTGCGGTGTTTCTCGGCAAGACGACCACCCCAGAATTTGGCTGGAAAGGTGTCACGGACAGCCCCGTGTACGGGGTGACGGGCAACCCGTACGACCCCGGGTGCACCGCGGGCGGCTCCAGTGGCGGCAGCGCGGCCGCGGTCGCGCTGGGCGCCGGTCCGCTCAGCCTCGGGACGGACGGCGGCGGGTCCGTCCGCATCCCCGCCTCCTTCTGTGGCGTCTTCGCGCTCAAACCCACCTACGGGAGGGTGCCGATCTATCCGGCGAGCGCCTTCGGGACGCTCGCCCATGTGGGGCCCATGACCCGGGACGCGGCCGACGCCGCGCTCCTCATGGACGTCATCACCGGGGCGGACTGGCGCGACTGGTCGCAGCTCGGGCCCTTCGGGGGAAGCTACCGGGAGGCCCTTGCGGCGGGTGGCGGTGCGGTCGACGGGTTGCGGGTCGCCTACAGTCCGGCGCTCGGTGGCTCGACGCGGGTCGACCCCGAGGTGGCCGCGGCGGTGCGGCGGGCCGTCGATCTGCTGGCCGGTCTTGGCGCGGTCGTGGAGGAGATCGACCCGGGCATCGAGGACCCCGTGGAGGCCTTCCACACGCTGTGGTTCAGCGGGGCGGCGCGGGTGGTGCAGCCGCTCGGACAGGAGCAGTGGGAACTACTCGACCCGGGGCTGCGGGAGGTCTGTGCCCAGGGAGCCGCGTACAGCGCGCTGGACTATCTGGCGGCGGTGGACGTACGGATGGCGCTCGGGCACGCGATGGGGCGCTTCCACTCCGCGTACGACCTGCTGGTCACACCGACCCTGCCGATCGCCGCCTTCGAGGCGGGGGTGGAGGTGCCCGAGGGGTCGGGGCACAGCCGGTGGACCGGGTGGACGCCCTTCACGTACCCCTTCAACATGACGCAGCAGCCGGCGGCGTCGGTGCCGTGCGGGATGACGGGGTCGGGGTTGCCGATCGGGGTGCAGCTGGTGGGGGCTCGGCATTCGGATGCGGTGATTTTGCGGGTGGCGCATGCGTTGTATGGGGCGGGGGTGGCGGAGGCGGTGCGGGCGCCGGTGGGCTGACGTTGCCCCATCCCGCCCCTTCCCGGCCCCTGTCAATTTGCGGCTCCGCCGCGTGGTGGGCTCCGCCCCAGCCCCCACCGCGGGGGCTCCGCCCCCTGCACCCCTGTGCTGCTCAACGCGCTCAGCCTCACCGCGATGTTCGGCGCCATGGTGTGGGTCTTCCAGGAGGGGCATCTGTCCGGGCCGCTGGCCTTCACCAG
>NZ_JBEXVE010000032.1:0-31520 GCF_040629205.1 Streptomyces sp. NPDC005962
CCCTGTCCCCCAATTTTCGCATGAGGTGGTGTTCGGAACCGGGCCCTCCCCGGTTCCCTGGCGCTGGCCGGGGCGGTCGGCCTCGTCGACGAGGCCGACCCGCGGCAGGAACGTCATGGCGAGCGTCGAACCGGCCGCGAACTCCAGTTCCATGCCCGGCGCCTGGAAGAACGTGGCCGCCTTGCCCCCAGGGTTCCGCAGTCCCGTTCCGGTCAGGCATTGAGATCCGTGTGGACCGCGCGGGCGACGCTCGCGATGGTGTCGATGCCTTCGTTCATCGTGTCGCTGCCCTGCGAGAGCACCGTGATCGTGTAGTCGTGGCCGCCGCCGGTGAAGGCGCCGAGGCTGTGCACGCGCCAGGCGTTCGTGACCCGCTCCAGCCAGCCGTTCTTCACGTGCGCCTGGGCGTCGCTCGGCGCGCCGGCCGGGGCGCCCCAGCGTTGTGAGGGGATGACCTCGCCCGTCAGCTTGAGGATGTAGGCGCGGGAGTCGTCGTCGAGCACCCGGTTCGCGCGGGTCACGAGCTGGAGGAGCTTCGCCTCGTCGTTGGCGGTGATCTGGGTGAGCCCCCAGAGGCCCTCGCCGTCGAGGGTGGTATCGGTCATTCCAGCGGCCCGCAGGAATCCGTTGACCTTGTCAGTCCCGAGCTGGTCCCACAACGTGGTGGTGGCATTGTTGTCGGACTCTGTGATCATGGCGGTAGCCAGCTTCCTCTCCTTCTGTGTCAGGGCGCGGTCGTCCTTCCGCGCGTCCCACAGCAGCGTGGCGAGCACGGTCACCTTGACGGTGCTCGCGGAGTCGAACTTCCGGTCCGCGTCCAGGGTGCAGGTGGTGTTCGTGGTGCGGTCGTGGAGGCTGATCGCCGTCGTGGTCTTGGAGCCGTCCAGTGCCGACGCGATGTCCTCGGAGAGCCTGTCGGCGAGTTCCGGCTTGTCCGAGGTGCAGACCACCGGCTGTGAGGGGACGACCCGGGCTGCCCCCGCCGAGGTCAGCGTCGGCATAAGCGCGCCAACGGCCAGCACGGCTCTTGACGCCGGGGCGGTACGGGGAAGCCGGGATATTCGTCGGTGTCGGCCCATGGTGTGCTTGCCCATTCCTTCGTGGTGCGGTTCGCCACGCGGGTACGTCGCTCCGTTGCGACGGCACCCAGCGTTCTGGCTCTGTATGACGCCACGGTCAAAAGGGGGGTGGGGTTCAAGGACGCGTCCGGGTCTCACGGGATCGTTCCACGATGGGCACAGCACCCCAGGGGGTGTTCACTCCGCGGAAGTCCGCCACGAGGGCGGGCTGCGAGCCAGATCTTCTTCCGCGGGACGGCGGTGCGGACGCGCTGCGTGCCGCACGGTTGGCGGTTTCGCTCTGGTCAGCGCGTAACGGCTCACCGTGGACCCTGACCGTGAGCGGTGAGGTCGGCTCAGCCACGGACCGTCCGCCGTGCGCAACCCGGAGAAGCTGTCGCACATGCGGGAAGCGAACGCCCTGCGGCGCTGAAGCCGGTGAACGAAGCGGACAAGGCCGGGCCGCCGACAGACGATACGTGATCGGGCGGGCCCCGAGGGCGGCGTCGGCCTCGGAGGACATCGGCGCGTCGGCGAAGGTCTTGATCATCGCGCGGAGCAGATCCGGACTCGCCGAGGCGAGATTGTCCTCGGTCAGGGCGTGCAGGGGCACACTGTCAGGTGCGGTCATCGTGCTGATCTCCTTCAAGATCTTCGTCGTTCTCGAAGGATCAGCTGATGGCCGTCTCTCTATCCGGGCACCCACTCCGACGCCGGGAGAAACCCCCGGATCAGGTAGAACCCGTACACCACTCCACAGGACGCAACCCGCGCATATGATCGTTCACAGGCCACCGAGCTGGTACCCGACACACTTGTGTGTCGACGTGAGCAGGGAGCGGAGATGGCCGGCGTGGCATCGACCAAGCGCAGTGGGATGAGTGAGCACCGGCGTCATCGCTTGCGGCTGGAGATCTCACGGGAGGCGGCCCGTTTGTTCTGGGCGCAGGGTGTGGACGCGACCAGCGGCGATCAGATCGCGGAGGCCGTGGGCTTGTCGACGCGCACCATCTGGCGGCACTTCCGCAGCAAGGAGAGCTGCGCCGAGCCCATCGTGATGCGGGGCGTGGAGTGGGAGATGGCCATGCTGCGGAGCTGGCCCCGGGACCTTTCCCTCGAAGACCATCTCTCAGCGGAGCAGATGAGATTCGGCCGCGAAGCCGGCGAGATCGAGCAGGCCGACCAGGTACTCGCGATGAAAATGATCTTGCTGGGGGACAGGGAGCCGGCGATTCGCACGGCATGGCTGATGGCCTGCGATCAGGTGGAGCGGGAGATGGCCGGGATCATCGCGGTGCGACTGGAGCTTCCGGCCGACAAGCTTCAGGTGCGTCTGTACGCGGCGGCGGCCTCGGCTGCCCTGCGGGTCATCAGCGAGGACATCGGCGCCGCCCTGCTGGGGGGTGCCGACCCCCGGGGACTCGCCGACGCCGCGGACCGTCTGGCGGGCGCCATCCGCAACGCCACCGGGGGAGTCCTGGGGGACCCGATCACCGCGTAATACGGCACTCCGGTTAGCCCGCCCACAGGTGGTGGCGCGACGCGACATAAGGCGATACGGCAGCCACGGGGCACCCTGCCGACCGCGCTTGGCACGCGGTCGGCAGGGCCGGGCGGACGCCACGGGGTACGGGGGGAACCTTGGCGCCGCCATCACCTATGTCACGGCAGAGACAGCCGAATGGTTCATTGCGCCTCACGGTCGACTCCGAGCCGCTGGCCGACCGGGTGGGGAGCGGGCTGGAAGGTGACTGCTTCTCTTCGGTGTCCGTTGCGGTGTGCGCCGGATTGCGTTACGCCCGGAGTGTGACCGTCTGGTTCGCCGCGGACTGCATCGAGCCCGCGCGAAACCATGTGCCGACGCCGTGAGGAAAAGTTGAGCGTGGACGAGTGCGAGGAGCCTGACATGCTGCAACGGCCGTTGTTCGCGAGGACGGTGGCCGTCAGCGTCGCGGTACTCGTCATCGGCTGGCTGGTGGCGCTGGGTAGCGGCGGGCCGGGGGGTGCGAAGGATGGAGCCTCCGGTTCGGGCCATGAGGCCCCGTCGCCCTCCGCTTCACCGGAAGAGAGCCTCCGAAGGCGGGAGATGGCTCCGGTGGTGTTCCCCGGGGTGCCGTGCTGATCAAGAACGAGAAGTACGGCGTCTGCGTCGCTCTCCCCGGCAAGGGCAAGGGGCGGCCGGACGGCAGGGTGCAGGACGATCCCGGCTGCGAGGCATCGGGCAGCGACAACCAGCGCTGGACCCTGAAACCGGGCCTCAAGGACCGCGGCCGCGGCACCGGCGGCGCCGACCTCGACCTGATCCGCAACGTCACCGACGGCCTCTGCCTGGACCTGTCGTACTACGGTCCCGCCAGGAGCGCCACACCAGTGACCGAATACCACTGCGACGGCAGCGACGAGGACAACCAGCTCTGGCGGTTCGACCAGCGCCCAGGTGGCATGTACTGGATCCGCAATCAGAAGAGCGATGAGGTTCCCCCGCTGCGCGGGTGTGGCTGATTAGCTGGTCAGGGCGGGTTGACGTGGTTTCAGGTTTACTGGCTCAGCCGTTGCCTGGTCGGCGTAGTGCTTCTCCTCGAACTCGATCGGGCTGAGGTAGCCGAGCCGTTTCTGGATGCGGCGGATCAGGTCGGTGACCCACAATCGGTTCGGCGCGGGTGCCGTGAAGTCGCGTTGCACCAGGTCAGGAGCGAGGTCGGCGTCCGGGTCGCGGCGGGTGAAGCCCTTGCCTTTGCGGGGGCTGATCCCGGCCAGGCCGGCTTGGCGCATGAGCCGTTCGACTCGCTTCCTGCCGACCTGGATGCCCTCACGCCTGAGGATGGCGTGCACGCGTGGTGAGCCGTAGATGCCGCCGGAGTCCTGGCGGATCCTGTCGGTCAGCTCGGCGTCCTGGCGGCGTCGTTCGCACGGCTCCCTCTCAGCGTGTCGCCAGCGGTGGTAGGTGGAGGAAGGGATGTCTGGTCTCCTCTCGTGAGACCTATCTGACTTGCTGTCACTTCTCCCCGCATCTCGGGGGAACCTCACACCCGCCACGCACACACCCACCACACTCCCTGCCGAAGTGCGAATCCCCCTCGCTCAGGGTGAATTTCTGGTGCGTATCGATGCGGCTCCGCACCTGGGCGGGCTCGCGCCGCCGCATTCCAGGGCGCCGTTGATGGAGCGAATCGTCTCGCCGAAGCCGGGACCGCCGGCTATGGCGTCGTGCGGCGTCATGCTCCCGGGGCCGGTCTGGGTGTTCCAGTGCCAAAGGCCGACTTTTCAGGCCACCGCGGAGTTGGTCTCCACCAGCGCGGTGTTGTTCAGCAGATCCAGGCCGAGGGTGTCGCCGGCGGCCTTGTAGCGCAGCCGGCCTCACCGGAACCGAAGGTCTTCAGGTCCACACTTGCGGTGTCTCGTCACTTAGTGACAAGGTATCGCTTAATGACAGAGGGAGGGGGCGGAGCGCCATGACGACGAAGAAGGGCGGTGGAGGGGGATGCGCGAGCAGCGGCACGCTGACCGTGCCGAACAAAGCCCCGGCGGATTCATGAACGCGGCCCGCGAGAAATCCCTGCGCTTCGCGGTGCTGGGGCCGGTCAGGGCATGGCACGGTGAACGTGAACTGGACCTGGGCTCGCCGCAGCAACGAGTGGTGCTGACAGCGCTGCTCCTACGACGCGGGCGTCCCGTCACGGTCGCCGAACTCGTCGATGCCGTATGGGGCGACGAACCGCCGCCGGCGGCCGTGTCCGTGCTGCGCACCTACGCTTCGCGGCTGCGCAAGGTGCTGGAACCCGACCGTGACGCCGGTGAGTCCCCGCAGGTGCTCGTCTCGGCCGCGGACGGATATCTGGTCCGTGTCCCGGAACACTCCCTGGACCTGGGCGTGTTCGAGCGGCGGGTCGCCGAAGCGAAGAAGCTGCGAGCCGCGGGCGAGGTGTCGGCCGCCGCCGAGCTGCTGCGCGCCGCACTCGACAGGTGGGAGGGGACACCGCTGGCCGGACTCCCCGGCCCGCTCGCCGAGGCCGAGCGCTCCCGGCTGACCGAGGAGCGGCTGACCACGCTGGAGACCCGCCTGGACATCGACGTCCAGCTAGGCCGCCACAACGAAGTGATCGCCGAGCTGACCGCGCTGACCGGCGAGCACCCGCTGCGAGAGCGGCTGTGCCGGCTTCTCATGCTGGCGCTGTACCGGTCCGGACGGCAGGCCGAGGCGCTGGCGGCGTACCGCAGGACGCGGCGCACCCTGGCGGTCGAACTGGGCATCGACCCCGGCCCGTCGCTCCAGGAACTGCACTACCGCATCCTGACGGCCGACGCGTCACTGGAACTCTCTCTCCCGGAGAAGGAAGCCGAGTCGTGGGCACCACCGGTCGCCCTGCACAGGGCGTCCCCCGCACAGCTACCCGCCGACCTGCCCACCTTCACCGGTCGGCACGCCGAACTGAAGCAGGTCCAGAACCTGTTGTCCGACGACGGGACGCACCCGGCCGCAGTACAGATCAGCGTGATCGGCGGCATGGCGGGTGTCGGCAAGACCACACTGGCCGTGCACGTGGCTCACCGGTTCGCCCACCGTTACCCCGACGGGCAGTTGTACATCAACCTGCGCGGCTTCGACCCAGCCGACTCGGTCATGCCACCGGAGGAGGCCATTCGCGTCTTCCTCGACGCGCTCGGTGTGCCCTCGCAGCGCATACCCGCCTCTCTCGACGCCCAGGCGGCGCTGTACCGCAGCCTGCTCGCCGACCGGCGGGTGCTGATCCTCCTCGACGACGCCCGCGACACCGAGCAGGTCCGCCCCCTGCTCCCGGGCTCCCCCGGCTGCCTGGTCATCGTCACCAGCCGCAACCAGCTCACCGGCCTGATCGCGGGCGCCGGGGCACATCCGCTGACTCTGAACTCGCTGACGCCCGCCGAGGCACACGGCTTCCTGGTACGACGCGTCGGCTCCGCACCACTGGTGGCGGAACCTGAGGCGACGGAAGAAATCATCACGCGCTGCGCCCGGCTGCCGCTCGCCCTCGCCATCGTCGCCGCCCGTGCCGCCACCCACCCCGGTTTCCCGCTCCGCGCAGTCGCCGAGGAACTGCGCGACAGCCAGGGCAGCCTCGACGCGTTCGCCGGGGGCGAGCCCGCCACGGACATGCGAGCCGCCTTCTCCTTGTCGTACGAGGCCCTGTCCGCCCCGGCCGCCCGGCTGTTCCACCTGCTCAGCCAGCGCACCGGTCCCGATATCTCCGTACCCGCCACGGCCGCACTGGCCGGGCTCTCCCTTCGTGAGACCCGCGGCCTGCTCGGGGAACTCACCCGCGCCCATCTGCTCACCCAGCACACACCGGGCCGCTACACGCTGCACGACCTGTTGGGCACCTACGCCGGCGAACGCGTCGTCACGGAAGAGACACCGCAGGAGCGGGATCAGGCCGTGGAACGGCTTCTGTGCTGGTACCTGCACAGCGCGGACGCCGCCTCGGTCCACCTCACCCCACATCGCCGCCGGGTCCCTCTCGAACCGCCGCCCCCCGGCTGCCGCCCCCTGGCGTTCGTCGCGCACGACCAGGCCCTGGAGTGGTGCGAGACCGAACGTCCCAACCTCGTCGCAGCGGTGCACCAGGCCGCCGCGTCCCGCCGACCGGGCATCGCCTGGCGACTGGCCGCCGTCCTGTGGGGTTTCTTGTACCTCCGCGGCCATCTGCACGACTGGCTCGACACCGCCCGGGCAGCGCTCGACGCCGCCCGCGACGCCCACGACCGCACGGGCGAGGCCTGGAGCCTCAACGTTACGGCTCTCGCGCTGACGGCGATGCGCCGGTTCGACGAGGCCATCGACCACCTGGAGCAGGCGCTGACCGTCCTGCGCGCCAGCGGCGACCGGTGGGGCGAAGGCATCACCTTCGACGTCCTCGGCGCAGTCCAGCACCGGCTCCACCACCACGACAAGGCGATCGAGCACTATCGTCAGGCGCTCGGGGCGCACCGGGACAGCGGCAACCGCTGGCACGAGGGCGAGACCCTCGGCCACCTCGGCGACGTCCTCCTGGCCGCGGGCGACCCGGAGGCGGCCCGCACTCGATGGCGACAGGCGCTCATGGTCTTCGAGGAGCTCGACTATCCGGACGACGAGGAAATCCGGGGGAAACTCTGTCGACTGGACCAACGCACGCCCGATGCGGAGCCGGACCGCATGACCACTCCTGGGCACGTGGCTCCGACCGACACGAACATGATCCCGCCCGTGACCAGGCTCTGCACATTCCACGTCGGCTGAGTGCCGCCGACGATGGCCGGGCCGTATTCCGGTCCCAACCGCCGGCCTGGCCGGAACCACCGACCGCCGGCCGCCGCCGCCAAGAGCCGGATCGCACCCATCGCTACCAACCCGCGCGCACCACTCACCATGAACACACCTCCCGTTGTGCCTCGTCATGACCCGGTTGGATCATGGCACTGCTGCACACCACGGCCGGAAGAGGGAAATGGTTCAACGTCCGCCCACCGAGCTGGAGATGGCGTACGTCGCGGCGGGGATTTGGGCTGTTTTGGCCCGTTTCCCCGGCGGTGTGCGGGACCGCGATGGCGCCCTGTCCGTGACCGCTTCCCGAGGACCGCGGCGGACTCGGACCGAGGCCACGCGGTCGGCGATATCAGGGAGGGATGGTCATGAGCCTGGGTGAAGAACCGGACGAGCCGAACACGGGGGACGAGCGCCACGCGGCGGGGAACTGGCCGGGACGCCCTCCCCGCTTGCAGTGATCATCTCCGGCGACGGTTCCGCCACCGCCGACGGCGTACCCCTACCGGTGGTGGGGGAGGAGCCGGTCGACACCGCGATCCTCGACACGCTGCACGGGTACGCCCGCAGCCGGAACGCCCCCGTGACGGCGACGATTTCCGACCCCGGGCGTATCGAGCGCATCGGTCTCGACGCCGGAGGGGCCGGGGTACGCGCAGGGCGCGGCGAATTCGTGACCTCCCTGCCGTAGACGGGCAGCAGCACGTGGTGGGTCCGGTCCTCAGGGTCAACTGCCGGAGGTTTCGCGCGTATTCGGGCCCGTCCATGTAGAGGATGAAGTGTGGCCGGGGCGGGGCCGGTGGGCTCTTGTTAGCCCGAGGGGGCAGCGCTATCCGTCGTCGCGTCTGCCTGCTCGGCGGGCGCGGCGTCCCGCTCGGCTCCGGCGACCTCGGGGGCCTCAGTGGACATGGCCGTCCTGCTCTCTCGGCGGCTTCGGCTTGTTCGGTGTCATGGCCACCAGGTACGTCCGCCCTATACGGTTCACCGGCCGCCGGCCGCGGCGTCGACGGCAACACCACCCGGTCAAATGTCCCCCAGGTGTCGTCGGCTGGGCTACCTGCGCTGACGCAACGCCAACGCCCGCCACCGCGTCGTCCTGGCCACCGAGCGCAAGGAGCGCGCCCGCATCCGCGGCGAGAAAGGCATGCGCCCAGGCGGACGCCCCTTCGCCGCGTGGCCTGAGTGACCTGGCGAACCCCTGCGGTCGGAGCACCAGGACCCCGCGCAACGCCGCGACCGGCCGTCGCCGGATTGACGCCCCCGGCCCCGCACGCACACCGGCTCTCCTCTCAACGGCTTGTGGAGCTCAACGGCTTGTGGAACCGGTGGACCGGCCGGCGGAGCGCCGCCTGCGTCCGCGCGGGCAGCCACGCTCCTGAGTTTCAGAGGTCCCGGGCGGCGTCGGTGAGTGCTTCGTCGAGGATGGCGACCCCGCGGGCGATCTCGTCGTCGCTCGCGGTCAGCGGGGGCGCGATACGGAAGGTGCCTCCCATGCCGGGCAACTGGACGATGTTCATGTGGAGCCCGAGTTCGAAGCAGCGCCGGGTGACGGCCGCGCCGAGCCGGTCGGCACCGCCAGCGCCCAGAACCTGGTCGCCGGCCAGTTCCACCCCCAGCAGCAGCCCGCGGCCGCGGACGTCCCCGACGACGTCGTGGCGGGTGGCGAGACCGTCGAGACCCTTGCGCAGGATCGTTCCGAGTCGGCGTACGCGCTCGTCGAGGCGGTCGCGGATCAGCACGTCGAGGACGGTGTTGCCGACGGCGGCCGGCAGCGGGTCGTTGACATGGGTGGTGAGGAACAGAAATCCCCGGTCGTGCGCCTCCTGCTCGATCTCGGGGCTGGTCAGCACAGCGGCCAGCGGCAGCCCCGCGCCGAGCGTCTTGGACAGCGTGAGGATGTCCGGGACGACACCGTCGTGCTGGAAGGCGTACCAGTCGCCGGTGCGGCACAGCCCGGTCTGAGCCTCGTCGAGGATCAGCAGCATGTCCCGTTCCCGGCACTTCTGCGCCAGGGCGGCGAGATAGCCCGGCGGGAGTTCGATGACGCCGCCGGAGCTGAGGATCGGTTCGACCAGGCATGCGGCGAGACTGCCGACCGACTGGGCGTCGATCAGGTCGAAGCCCAGGTCGAGTTGGCGGCGCCAGTCGAGCGAGCCGTCGGCGTCGGCGATGTCGGGGTGGAAGCGGTCCGGGACCGGCAGCGCGAAGTTGCCCGGCGCGGCGGGTCCGTAGCCCTTGCGCCCCGCGCTGTAGGTGGCGTTCGCGGCGGCCTGGGTCATCCCGTGCCAGGACCGGGCGAACGAGACGATCTCATGGCGGCCGGTGACGAGTTTCGCCATCCGCACCGCGGCCTCGTTCGCCTCCGCCCCGGTGGTCAGGAGCAGCGCCTTCTCCAGGGGATCAGGCAGGGTTCCGGCGAGCCGCCGGGCGAGCTCGATGACCGGGCGGCTGAGCATGCCGCTGTGGAGGTGGTCGAGGTGGGCGACCTGTTCGCGGACCGTCGCGACGATCTCGGGGTGAGAGTGTCCGAGGATCGCGCTCATCTGGCCGGAGGTGAAATCGAGCAGTTCGCGACCGCTCTCGGTGAACACCGACGTGCCGTCGGCGCGAGCGATGACCTCCGGCGTGAAGGCGGCTTGTCCGGAATAGCGGATGAGGTGGCGCTCCGCGGCGCCCGTGGCTGTCTCGGAAGGCATGTCCTCGACGTTAGGGACGGGGGCCTGCGCACGTCCATCGCACAGTTCCGGCCGCTCTGTTCGACGGAACCGTACAATCGGCCGTGTGCTCAACTCGGGGCGGCTGCGCCTGCTCAGCCTGCTGGAGACGCTGGGCACCGTCCGCGCGGTTGCCGAGGCGCTGTACCTGAGCGCGTCGACGGTGTCCCAGCAACTGGCGGTGCTCGAAACCGAGACCCGGTGCAGGCTGCTGGAGCGGACCGGGCGGAAGGTGCAGCTGACCCCGGCCGGTCTGCTGCTGGCCCGTCGGGGCCGGGAGATCCTGGATCAGATGGCCGAGGCCGAGGCCGAGTTGCACGCGCTGAACGACGAGCCCGTCGGCACCGTCCGGCTCGGCGCGTTCCAGAGCGCGATCTACCCCCTCGCGGTCCCGGCGGCGACGCGCCTGGCCACCACCCATCCGCGGCTCCACGTTGAACTGGTCGAGTCGGAGCCGCACGAGAGCGGGCCCGCCCTGCGCTCCGGCGAGGCGGACGTCATCGTCACCACCACCGACTACGCGGGCCTCGCTTGGGGGCCGGACGTCGAGATCATTCCGCTGGGAACCGACCCGATCGTGCTCGTCTTGCCGCGCGACCACCCCCTCGCCCGCACCCACGCCCGCGGCGCGCCGGTGAACCTCGCGACCTGCGCGGAGGAGACCTGGGCCTGCGACCGGCCGCAGTCGTACATGGCGGATCTGACCGTGCGGCTGTGCCGCGCGTCGGGGTTCGAGCCCCGGGTAGCATGCCGGTTCAGCAACTATCTGATGCTGCTGCGGCACGTCGAGTCGGGCCGGTCGATCACCCTGCTGCCCGCCCTGGCCGTCACCCCGGACCACGCCGTTGCCACCCTCCGGCTCAGCACACCGGTACACCGCAACGTCACCATCGTGGTGCGGCGCGGCACCCTGCGACGCGCGGCGGTCAACGCGGTCGTCACGGCGCTCCGCGCGCATCCCGAGATCCCAGCCCTGTCCGCACCCACCCCGCGCCCTGGCCGAGAACAGCAACCACTCAGGTCGTAAAGGCGTCGCTGCCTCGATGCTCCGCCGCGCCCGCCGGCTGAACCGTTCACGAGCTGCTCGATTTCACCTCCGGCCAGATGAGCGCGATCCTCGGTCACGCTCACCCGGAGATCGTCGCGACGGTGCGCGAGCAGGTCGCCCACCTCGACCACCTCCACCGCTCTCTGCGCCTCTACAAGTGTTGTCACGTCACCAGAGCCTTTCGTTACGGCCTCCGGCTCCCTGGACGCGCGTAAGTGTGGGTCTTGCCCTTTCTGTCACTTAGTGACACTGTCATCAAGTGACAGGCGTTCGCCGTTGCCTGCGGTCCGGCCGCGCACCCACTTTTCCCAGAAAGATCGCGTACTTGGTGCTGTGGTCGCGCACCTTCGATCCGACGTGAGGGACATCATGCATACAGACAGTCATGTCCGGCCTTCAGGGCCCGCGGTAGCGACACCCGCTGAGCGCGGGGCGGCACCGGTCGGCGGCGGGCATTCGGACGGCAGGCCGCCCGGCTCCAGGGCGCCGAGGTGGGCCAGGCGCCACCGGCCGCTGTATGTGGGTTGGAGGGCCGGGGTCTTCGTCGCCGGACTGGCCGTAGTCGTCGCGGGAGTGATCATGCTTCCGCTGCCCGGCCCCGGCTGGCTGGTGATCTTCGCCGGAATGGCGCTCTGGGGCACAGAGTTCACGTGGGCGCAGCGAGTGCTGGGCTGGACCAGGCGCCGGGTCACCGAGGCCACCCGGCGTGCCATGGACCCCCGTGTGAGGCGCCGTAACATCGCACTGCTTGCGGCGGGTGTCGCGGTCTGTGCTGCGGCGCTCACCGGCTACCTGTACTCCTACGGCGTCGTCCTGCCTTGGGAGATCGGCGGTTGAGCGGCGTATGCGGATGCGTGGAGCAGTCGCCGAGTCCCCTCCTCTGTCTGTGAGCTGAGCCTCATCGGAGTGTGCCGCTCAGGGGGCGCCGCTCGCTTCTGTCGATGCGCAGCGCCCTCGTCCGGTTCGGTGGGTGCCACGTGGGGCGCCCACGGCGCCTCCGGTGGCCGTGCGCACAGCCGTCCCCATCGCCCTGGTCCGGCAAGGCCGGCGGAGCCGAGTCGCCGTGCCGGGGGAAGCGGAATCGGGGGCGAGCTTCGAAAATCACCTCGGCTCCACTTGCAGTCTATGTCACTTAGTGACAGTGTCGCTAAGTGACAGAGGGGTCGTCGGTTCTGCTCAGAGTTGGTCTGCCCGGCGAGCGATCCCCTTCCGAGTCCGCCCGCACCCGAGTTCCGGAGCACCGCATGAGGAAACGACCAGCCGCCACTGCCGCCGCAGCCCTGCTCGGAGTCTGCGCTCTGACCGGCGGCCTCATAGGGGTGGCCGTCGCCGCGCCGGACCAGGCATCCAACGGCGGCGGAAAGCAGAAGGCGGTCGTCGCCACTGCTACCGATTCGGTCACGCACGAGGAGAACGAGCGGGTGCCGGAAGGGGCGCGCTGGACCCAGCACTATTTCCCCTCCTCGGACGGCTCCAAGACCGAGCTGCACGCCGATGTCCTGCTTCCGGAGAAGCTCCCCGCGGGCAAGAAGGTGCCTGTCATCATGTCGGCCGGCGCGTACTTCGGCCACTCGGGGGAGCTGGAGGTCGAGGAGGCGCACGCCGGCCCCTCGGAGCGCTTCCAGGACCTCATTGAGGGGGCCGACCTGTTGGACAAGGGGTACGCCTTCGTCATGGTGGACACGCGCGGCTTCGGCGGCTCCACCGGATGTCTCGACTTCGGCGGGCCCGGGGATCAGGCCGACGTCAAGGCCGCGATCGACTGGAGCGCGAAACAGCCCTGGTCCACAGGGGCGGTGGGAATGTACGGAAAGTCCTTCGACGCCTACACCGGTCTCCTCGGCAACAACGTGAAGCACGACGCGCTCAAGGCGGTCGTCGCCCAGGAGCCCATCTGGGACCTGTATCAGCAGCTCCACTCCAACGGCGTGCCGCGTCCCCACAGTGTCCAGACGCCCACCAGCTACAACCGCATCGCGGAGCTGGCTCAGTTGCCGGACGAGGACAAGCGGTACCGGACCAACGCCGCGTACGAGAAGAAGCATCCCGAGTGCCTGGCGCTCAACTCCTTCGGTCCCTCCATCGGTGACCCGGACGACCCGTACTGGAAGGACCACAGCCCAGCCAGGAACGCCAAGGGCACCGACACTCCACTTCTCTTCACCCAGGGCACCGCCGAGAACAACACCCTGCCCGTGGGGATGGAGGAATTCCTCGGCAATCACCGCGGCCCCGAGCGGGCATGGGTCGGCCCCTGGGACCACGTACGCGGCAATCAACGCACGCAGGACGGGAAGCTGGCGATGGGCCGCGCGAACTGGTTCAAGGAGACGCTGTCCTTCTTCGACGAACACCTCAAGGGCATCGACCCGAAGACCCAGTACCCGAACTACGCCGTCCAGGACAACCGCGGCAACTGGCGCGCGGAGAAGTCCTGGCCCACGGCGAACCGCTCCGCGAACCTTCGTCTCGGCAACGGCTCGTACGTGGACAGCGGAGCGGGTTCGCAGCCGGCGACCGCGGAAGAGCAGGCCGGTCGTGGTGCTGGGAGCTTCTTCGTCTGGTCCGGGCCTCTTGAGACGGCCACCCGGGTCTCGGGCACGCCCCGGGTCACCATGACGGCCGAGGGCGAGGGCAACGTGATGGTCAAGCTGTACGACGTGGACGAGGATGGCAACGCCGTCGCGTTCGACGAGCGAGTCTCCCGGTTGGACCGGGACCGGCTGAACATCGGCCTGAAGTCGACCGACTGGACCCTGCGGGCCGGCCACCGCCTCGCCGTGGAGATCGGCTCGGTGCGGACCGGGGACTGGCTCGACACCCCCTCCAAGCAGAAGATCCGGATCAGTGACGCCCGTCTCCAGCTGCCCCTGGACGACCCGGCCGAGGACATCGCCACCGGTGGCGACCGAGCGCCGTGGCTCGACACCTTCATCAAGATCAACGCGGCGAAGCTGAAGCCCGGCCCCGCCACGTTCTCGGTGCCGTCGGCCCGTGAGCGGCGCTGAGGACGCCACACCGCTGGACAGCCTCGTCACGTTGGCTCACAGGGCGAGCAGGGCTTCCCGCGCAACGGCGGCCGACGAGGCCGCGGGGTCCCGGCCGGGCCGGTGGGCGGGGTGTGGGCCCCCGCGAGCCCAGCGGAATCCGAACCACGGGTGCCAGGCGGCAGAGCCCGGCCCCGCCGTCCCGCCACCGACCCCCGCCGACCAGGGGGGGCGAACGGCAGATCGCACACAGCTCAGTTCATCAGTCCAAGGGAGATACCCGTGCCCATCAGCCTTCCACCTCTCCTTCACGTCGGCATCATCGTGGAAGACTTCGACCGCGCCGTTGCCGATTACGCGAACCGGTGGGGTGCCGGGATGGAGCTGATCACGGATCTGGAATTCCCCGCAGCCACACTTCACGGGGAGGAGGTCGGCTCTTCTGCCCGTCACGGCTTCATCAAGACGGGAGCCTCGGAGATCGAACTGATCCAGCCGCTCAAAGGCCGCTCGCCGTACACGGAGTTCCTCGACCTTCACGGCGAAGGCGTCCACCACCTCGCGTACGTGGTAGAAAGCATCGACCAGTACCTCGAATCGCTGCGAGCGACGGGAGAGGAACCTCGTGCTACCTTCGAGGCATCCGTCGCAGGGCAGGCACGCTTCGTGTACCTGGACGGTCTGGCCCATGGGCCGGCCATCGAGCTGATCGAGATATTGGGCGAAGACGCCTGACCGCGACACAGTTGCGGGACGGACTCGACACCGCAGCGAGCGCTCATATCTGACAGCCCCCGGCCCAACGTCCGAGTCCGGGCCTCGCCCGCACCGAGAGCCCGGTCGTCAGGGGGTGGGTGCGAGGCCGGCCCGGAGGATGCCGAGATAGCTGTCGAACGCGGCCCCCTGCCACTCCGCCGGGTGCTCGCTGACGGCGTGGATCAGACCGCACAGGCTATGCCGCCCAGACGCCGGACGAGCTGGGACAAGGCGCTGTTCACCCACCTGGTGAAGCGAACGGGCCCGACCGGTTACCCGCCGGGAGTTCTGCCGCTGATGTGCGGTGACTGCCGTGATGTGCGGTGCGGGCGGCGGCTGCCCGGTGGTGCGGGACGTCCCCCGCCGCACGCGGAGAGCGATCGACTACGCTCCCTCGCAGTCACGTTGACAACTTTCACACTGCCCTGAACGAAGGGGACACAGTTTTGACAACGGACTTCCTGCCGGGCACCGACGGCCCATGGCAGTCATCCCGGGCGAAAACACTCTGCCGCCGCGGGCCGCGCTACGTCACCGGCGCGGATCTCGTCCGCATTGCCCGCACCCTCGCTCTCGAGCCGTGGCACTTCACCCAGACCGCACCGGCCGCCGCCGACGATCCGACCGGGGTGGTGCTGGACAACGCGCGGCGCCGGGTGACGCTCAGGGTGGCCAACGCCGCCCACGGCTGCGTCTTCCACATACGCACCCTTCAGGGGACCGGCCGTTGCGGTCTGGGCGACCTCGCGCCCGCCTCGTGCCGCATGTTCCCCGCGCTCCCGGGCAAGGGAGCCACCCGGACGGGTGGCGAGGCCGTGGAGGAGGTCCGAGGAGGGACCGGCCCCCGGCTCGACGAGGAGCAGCTCGCGGAGGCGGAGCGCCAGTGGGCCGCCGACCGTGACCACTGGTTCGAGCTCATCGCGCGCTGGAACGCCCTGGCCGAGAAGGCCGAAACCCCGCCGAACGTCGAGGACTTCCAGCGCTATCTGCTGGAGGCCCAGGCTTCGCGTGAGGCCGGTATGCCCTGGCCCGAGGACGTGGTCGCGTGAACGGCAGCGGCGCGAATCTGGCGGGCTGCGCTTCCTGTGAGGGCAGGTGCTGCCGGGAGTACAACGTCCACGTGACCATCGCCGACGTCCGCAGACTCGCGGCCGGAATGGCCCTCCACCCCAGGGAGTTCGTCTACCTGAAGGAGGGGAAGGAGGAGGACAACAGCGACTTCCGTTTCAAGCCCGGCGGCCCGCTGCACGACCTCCATCTCCTCCACCGGCCCGTGACCAAGGGGTGCGTGTTCCTGATGGAGATCGCCCCCGGCAAGGCGCGCTGCGGCGCGTACGTGCACCGGCCGATCGTGTGTGCCACCTTCCCGACCAGTCTCGCCCAGGGTTCGGTGGGCATCCGTGAGAAGACCCTGTGCGGCGGACCGGACTCCTGGAATCTGGCCACGATGGACCTCCCCGCCTACCGGCGCGACATCGCGCGCAATCGTGCGGCCTGGTCCGAGCACCTGCGGATGGCGCGCGAGTGGAACGCCAGGGTCGACGCCTCCGCCCGGCCGGCGACGGAGGAGCAGCTGTACGACTTCATCCTGGCCGCGGAGACCTCTGAGGACGCCGAGCAGGCCGACCGGTCGGCGCAGGCCTCCTCGTAACGGCGGCAGCGGTCGTAGCGACCGCCGGGGGTGCCGCTCAGCCCGCGGGCTGAGCGGAGCCCGTCGGCAGGTCGTCCGGGAGTAGCAGCCGCAGGTCCTCAAGGCCCGGGGCGGCGATGGTGCCGATGCGCCGGGCCTGCCGCGTCATCATCGCCTCCAGGAGCTGGCGGGCGGTGCGGGCGTTGCCGAAGGAGCGGTCGCGCGGGATGAGCTCCACGTAACCGCGCAGCGCCTGCAGGGTCTCCTCCGGGCAGTCGTAGCCGGAGTTGGCAGCGTACGTGTTCATGATGGTGACCAGCTCGTCGGAGTCGTAGTGCTCGAACTCGACAGTGCGGCTGAAGCGGGAGGCCAGGCCGGGGTTGGAGTCGAGGAAGCGGCGCATCTCCGCGGTGTATCCGGCGGCGATGACGACGACCTCGTCGCGGTGGTCCTCCATGAGCTTCAGCAGCGTGTCGACGGCCTCCTGGCCGAAGTCGGATCCGGCGCCCTCGGGGGTGAGGGTGTACGCCTCGTCGATGAAGAGCACGCCGCCGAAGGCGCGCTCGAAGACCTCCTTGGTGAGCTGCGCGGTGTGCCCCACGTAGCGGCCCACCAGATCGGCGCGGGCCACCTCCACGAGCTGACCGGTGTTCAGGACGCCGAGGGAGTGCAGTAGGTCCGCGTAGAGGCGTGCCACCGTGGTCTTACCGGTGCCGGGCGGCCCGGAGAAGATCAGGTGGTGGCTGATCCTCGGGGTGGGCAGGCCCGCTGCCTGCCGCTGCTTGGTGGCCTGAAGCAGGTTGACCAGGTCGGTGACCTCGCGCTTGACGGCGCCGAGGCCCACCATGGCGTCCAGCTCGGTCAGCAGGTCCTTGGAGTCGCGCGGCCCGTTCGCGCCGCTGATCGCCGCGTCGTCGGCGACGTCGTCGGGCAGCAGCTGGGAGATGTCGGCCTCGGCCGGGTCGGCCATCGACCCGAGCCGGAACGCCTGGCGGTCCACCATCTCCTCGAAGACGCGGCGCGCCGCACGGCCGTTGCCGAACGTGGAGTCGCGCGGCATCCGCTCGAAGAGTCGGGCGAGGGCGTCGAGGGTGCCCGGGTCGAGCTCGTAGCGGTGGGCCTCGCACATGGACTCGGTGATGGTGACGAGCTCGTCCACGGAGTAGTTGGCGAACTCGATGGTGCGTGTGAACCGGGAGGCGAGACCGGGGTTGGAGCCGAGGAAGGAGGCCATCTGGTCGGTGTATCCGGCGGCGATGACGACTACGTCGTCGCGATGGTCCTCCATGAGCTTGAGCAGGGTGTCGATGGCCTCTTGGCCGAAGTCGGCGCCGGAGCCCTTGCTGTCGGAGGTGAGCGTGTACGCCTCGTCGATGAAGAGCACGCCGCCCAAGGCCTCGTTGAACGCCTCGGTGGTCTTGATGGCCGTGCCGCCGATGATCTGGGCGACGAGGTCGGCCCGGGAGACCTCGACCAGGTGCCCGGAGCGCAGCACGCCGAGGTCGGCGAGGATGCCGCCGTAGAGCCGGGCCACGGTGGTCTTGCCGGTACCGGGCGGGCCGGAGAAGACCAGGTGGCGGCTCATCGGCGGGGCGGGCATGCCGAGGCTGGCGCGGCGCTGGGCGAGCTGGTTGAGATTGATCAGGGTGCGCACCTGGTGTTTGACGTCGGCCAGGCCGATGAGCGACTCCAGCTCCTCCAGCGGGCCTTCGGGCTTCTTCCCCTCGCCGCCGGCGGGCTTCGCCGCCGTACCGGCCGCTCCGGCCGTCTCGCCCCATTCGTCGTCGCCGGCGTTGCCGCTGCTGTCCAGCCCCTCCACGGTGAGGCGCTCGCTCGCGCGGGACTGCTTCAGCCCCGCGCCGCGGTTGTCCCGGGCGGTGCAGCCGGTGAGGGTGACCTTCTCCGCGCTGTCCACGCGGAAGCCGTCGCCGGTGGAGCCGGTGACCTGGCAGGCTTCGAGGGTGGCCCGGCCGCCCTCGGCGATCAGGACGCCGTGCGCGCCGGACTCGGCCAGGTGGAGGCGGTGGGCGGTCAGCGCGCCGCCACTCTCGACGTGGACGGCGGAGGTGGCGGAGGAGCGTATCTCACAGTCGCTGACGGTGCCGCGGCCTTCGGAGCCGACCGAGATGCCGGCCAGGGTCGCCTCGCGCACTGCGCTGTCGCGGATGTCGGGAGCGCCGCCGTCGGCGATGCGGATGCCGGCGCCCTCCACGCGCTCGACCGTGCAGTTCTCCAGACGGCCGCGGCCGTCCTCGGTGAACTCCAGCCCGTGGCCGCCGGCGGAGAAGACCCGCGCCCTGCTCAGCAGCGGATTGGCGTTGGTCCGTACGGAGATGGCGACACCGGCGGCGTCGGCCACCTCCAGGCGGTCGAACTCCGCCGAGGACGCCTCGGCCAGCAGCACGGACGCCGCCTTGTCGGCGCAGTCGCGCACGGTGGTGCCGGTGAGCAGCGGCGCGCTCGACCCGATGACCCGGATCGCGGGGGCGGTCGCGGAGCCGAACTCGCAGTCCTGGAAGGTGCCCCGGGAGCGCTCGGTGACGGCGAGCCCGTTGCCCTTGGTGCGGGAGGTGACACAGCGCAGCAGCTCAGGATCGGCACCCGAGGAGAGGACGATGCCGGGCCCGGAGGTGTCGGTGACCGTGACCTCTTCGAGGGTGGGCCGGGAGCTGCTGGTGATGTAGACGCCGACCGAGGTGTCGTGCACCCGGGCCCGCAGGACATGGGTGGAGCACTTGCCCTCGAGCGCGATGGCCGGCTTCTCCGTGCCGGAGATGTCACAGTCCTCCAGTCGGCCCTGCGCCTCGCCGTTGGCGAGGATGCCGTTGCCCTGGGCATCGCGGACCCGGCATCCCCGTACCGTGGTGCGGGCCTGTTCGCCGAGGACGACGGCGGAGGTGCCCAGGTGTTCGAAGAGGGAGTCGGCGACGACGCTGCCGGTGGGGGCGGTGTCCACGACGCCGGCGCCCTCGGGGTTGGAGACCCGGCAGTCCCGCATGGCCAGCGAGCCGTTCTCCCGGGCGAGGACGGCCGTCCAGCCGGAGCCCACGACGGTGCAGCCGTCCATGGCGACCTGGCCCCGGGGCGCGTCGACCACCGGCAGGTCCTCGTTGCCGCCGCGCAGGGTGAGGTCGGTGAGCATCACCGCGTCCGCGACGAGGACCACGGCGGTGCCGCGCGGCGGGCAGATCTCCGCGCTGCCGCGCTCTCCGTCAGCCGCGATGGTGACACGGGTGCGGACCGTGAGGTTCTCGCGGTAGCGGCCGGGCCGGAGGCGTATCACCGCTCCTGTGCGCGCCTGTTCCAGGGCCTCGCCGATCGTCCGGAAGCCCTCCGGCTGGTCCGGACCGACCGTGAGCAACTGCCGTGACACGCTGGGACCTCCTCGTTGTGATGGCGCTGCCGGCCCTCGTGGCCGAAGCCCGGACCCGTGCGGCCGCGGGGAGAGGGACGAGCAAGCGATGAAGGCTACGGGAACCGCGGCCCCGCGCTCCAGGCACCTACGGCTCGGGTGCGCTCACGGTTCACAGCCACGTCCGGGATTGAGCACGGCAGTTCGCGCCGAGGGCAGGTTACCGTGTGGTGATGTCGGCCGCGTATCGTGCGCGTCATGCGACGTGCTCGTTCTCCCCGCCGTCCGGTGGCGCGGGCGGTGGCCGCCGCGCTGCTGACCGTGGCGCCCCTGGCCGCTCAGTCCCCGCCCGCAGCCGCGGACTCCGTCGAACTCCCCGCCATCCCCGCCGCTCTGGCACCTGACGCGGCATGCACCCAGGCGTCCGGTGAGACGGCGCGGGACAAGCCGTGGACCCGGAAGGTCCTGGGGCTCTCCCGGACCTGGCCGCTGGCGGACGGCGGTGGCGTGACCGTCGGCGTGGTGGACACCGGGGTCGGCACGAATATCCCCGCCCTGTCCGGCCGCGTCACCGCGGTCGGCGGCGCGGGCACGGACTGCGTGGGGCACGGCAGTTTCGCCGCCGGCCTGATCGCAGCCAAGCCCGGCGCGGGCTCGGGCGTGGCGGGCGCGGCGCCCGGCGCGCGGATCCTGGCGGTGCGCGGCACGGACCAGCGCGGCAACCCCACGGCGGTCCAGCTCGCCAGCGGGATCCGGGCCGCCGCCGACGCCGGGGCGGACGTCATCTACGTCGGGCGCGCGCTGCCCACCGGCAAGGCCCTGCTGACGGCCGCCGCCGCCCACGCGGCCCGGCGCGGCGCCCTCGTCGTCGCCCCGTTCGCCCCGGACGCGCTGCCGGAGGACCCCACGACCGGGGAGCCGGCGAAGCCCGCCCCCTGGTACTGGCCCGCCGCCGCTCCCGGCGTGCTGTCGGTCATGGACTACGGCCCGGACGGCACACGGCCCGAGAACGCTCCGGAGACGTCGGGGGCGGACCTGGCGGCGCCGGGGGACGCGGTGGTCAGCGTCGGACCGAGGGGCCGGGGCCACTTCATCGGCTCCGGCTCCTCGCTGGCGGCCGCGAACGTCGCCGGGGCGGCCGCGCTGGTACGGGCGCGGTACCCGGAGATGACCCCGGCCCAGGTGTCCCGTCAGCTCGTCACGGCGGGCTATCCGGCGGTTCCGCCGAGGCTGGACCCGTACGCGGCGGTGACCTCCGTCCTCACCGACAACCAGGGCGCCGCGCCCCGGCAGGTCCCCGCGCACGTCCCCCCGAAGCCTTCCGCAAAGCCGCGCGATCGCGCGCTGCTGATCGCGGGCGCGGGCCTCGGCGCGGTGGTGCTGATGGCCGCGGCGGCCGCGGTGATCCCGCGCGGCCGGGCCCGGGCTTGGCGCCCGGCGGGACAGGACCGGACCGTCGCCTGACGCCTCGGCCCGCCGCCTCCCGTAAGGCGGCGGGCCGAGGTACCGTCAGCTCTCCTCGCCGTCCACCAGCGCCGTCTGCACCTGCGTCGTCTTGCGGCGGGCGATCCGGACCGCGCGTCCCGGATTCATGATCTTGCCCTTGACGTTGCCCAGCAGATAGCCCTCCGAGGGTGGGCAGGACATCAGCAGGGCCGGGGTGTTGACCTCCAGGAGACGCCGCATGAGCAGCTCGTTGAGGCCGCGCCCGGCACCCGAGGCGGAGCGGGTGACGATGATGTGCAGGCCCACCTCCCAGCCGAGGGCGAGGTGGTTGAGGAGCGGGTCGAACGGCGCGTTACCGATCCCGGCGCCCACCATGTCGTAGTCGTCGACGAGGATGAACAGCCGCGGCCCGTTCCACCAGTCGGCCTGCTTCATCCGGCCGGGGGCGATGTCCGCGCCCGGCAATCGGGTCTGCACGGCCCGTGCGGCCCCGTCGACGAGGTCCTTCAGCGCGTCCATGGACACCGCGTGCCCCAGGCGGTACTCGTCCGGCACCGCCTCCACCAGGTCACGGCGGTAGTCCACGATCATGATCCGCGCCTCGGCGGGGGTGTACCGGTCCATGATGGCCTTGGCCATCAGCCGCAGCAGGTTGGTCTTGCCGCACTCCGCGTCGCCCACCACGACCAGGTGCGGGCTCTCGCTGAAGTCGTGCCAGACGACCGACAGCCGCTCCTCCTCCAGGCCGATCGGCACCCGGAAATCGCCGCCGGCCGGGGGCAGCGACCGCGCGGGCAGCTCCGTCGGCAGCATCCGCACCCGCGGGGCCGCCGGGCCGGACCAGCTCTCCTTGATCGCGGACACCAGGCCCGCCACACCCTCGGAGAGGTCCTCGGCCGACTCCGTCCCGTCGATGCGGGGGAGTGCCGTGAGGTAGTGCAGCTTGCCTTCCGGGGTGAGCCCCCGGCCGGGGACGCGCGGCACGGTGGCGGCGCGGCGCGAGTCGATCTCGGAGTCCATGGAGTCACCCATCCGCAGCTCCAGATGCGTGGCGGCCTGGTCGCGCACGGACGAGGTCAGCTCCACCCAGCGGGCGGTGGTCACGATGAGGTGGATGCCGTAGTTGAGGCCGCGGGCGGCGATGGAGGCGAAGGTCTGGATGTTGCGGTCGAAGTCCTGGCGCACCGTGGACCAGCCGTCGATCACCAGGAACACGTCGCCGTGCGGCTGGTCCGCGAACTCGCCCGCGGCCCGGCGGCGGCGGTACGTCGCCATGGAGTCGATGCCCTGGGTCAGGAAGAACCGCTCGCGGTCCGCCAGCAGGGCGCTGACCTCGGAGATCGTACGGGCCACCCGCTCGGTGTCCAGACGGGCCGCGACCCCGGAGGTGTGCGGCAGATCGGCGAGACCCGCCAGCGCGCCGCCGCCGAAGTCCAGGCAGTAGAACTGCACCTCGCGCGGGGTGTGGGTGAGGGCCAGCGCGGTGAGGATCGTCCGCACCATGGTGCTCTTGCCGCTTTGCGGCCCGCCCGCGATGGCCACGTGGCCGCCGACGCCCGACAGGTCGATCGTCATCAGGTCACGCACCTGCTCGAAGGGTTTGTCCACGATGCCGATGGGCACCGTCAGCCGTCCCCGCATCGGCGAGCCGACCGTGGTGAGCCCGAGCTCGGGGTCGGGGGTCAGCGGCGGCAGCACCTGGTCGAGTGTGGAGGGCAGGTCCAGGGGCGGCAGCCACACCTGGTGGGCCGGGGGACCGGCGCCGAGCAGCCGCTCCACGGCGACCGACAGCAGCGTGTCGCCGGTCTCCACCTCCGGCTCCGGCTCGGGTTCGGGCACGTCGGGAAGCTGGCGCGGCACCACGTAGCCGGCCGTCCACGGCACCGTCTGGCTGGCCACCCGAGCCTGGTTGGCCCGGCTGCGCCGCTGCTGGTACGGGCCGGAGACGTAGGCGGCACGGAAGCGGGTCAGCGGCTCCACACCGGACTTGAGGTAGCCGCTGCCCGGCTGCGGCGGGAGCTGGTAGGCGTCCGGCACACCCAGCACACCGCGGCTCTCCATGGCGGAGAAGGTGCGCAGACCGATGCGGTACGACAGGTGGCCCTCCAGCTGGTGCATCCGCCCCTCGTCCAGCCGCTGCGAGGCGAGCAGCAGATGGACGCCGAGGCTGCGGCCGAGCCGTCCGATCATCACGAACAGTTCCATGAAGTCCCGGTGCGCGGCGAGCAGCTCGCTGAACTCGTCGACGATGACGAACAGGCTGGGCATCGGCTGCAGCGGGGTCCCCGAGGCCCGCGCCTTCTCGTAGTCCAGCGCGGAGGTGTAGTTCCCGGCGGCCCGCAGCAGTTCCTGGCGGCGCATCAGCTCGCCGTGCAGAGCATCCCGCATGCGGCTCACGAGCGCCGCCTCACCGGCCAGGTTGGTGATGACGGCGGAGGTGTGCGGCAGCTCGTCCAGGCCGAGGAAGGTGGCGCCACCCTTGAAGTCCACCAGGACGAAGTTGAGTGTTTCCGAGGAGTTCGACAGCGCGAGCGCCAGCACCAGGGTGCGCAGCAGCTCGCTCTTCCCGGAGCCGGTGGCCCCGATGAGCATGCCGTGCGGCCCGGTGCCGCCCTGCGCGGACTCCTTGATGTCCAGCTCCACCGGGGCGCCGTCCACGCCGACCGCGATCGGCACCTTGAGCCGACTGGAGCCGGTGGCCTGCTGCCACAGGCCGGCCGGCTCGTGGTGGTACAGGTCGGAGATGCCCAGCAGGGTGGTCAGCTCGACGTCCGAGGCGAGCGGCTCGGAGGCGTCGCCGCCCATACCCATCCGGTACGGGGCGATGCGCTTGGCCAGGGAGGTGGCGCCCGTCGGCCCGAAGGTGTCGGGGCGGCCGAGGCGGGTGGTCTGCTCCTTGCGCTCGCGGTCGGTGCGCACCAGCTCGAACGCGTCCTCGCTCACGTCGAAGCGGAGCGTGACGCGGCCCGGGCGCCAGGTCAGCGCGCCGGTGAGGTCGAGGACGACGGCGTTGCGGAAACCGGCCCCGTCCAGCCGGTGCCGGTCGGGGATGCTGCCCCCATCCACCACGATGACGGTGAACGGCTCGTCACGGCCGGTCCCGGCGTCCGGGTCGAACGAGGGCCGCTCCAGGAACTCGGCCCCGAGGAGGTCCTCCAGCTCGTTGATGGCCGAGACGAACATCCGGGCCGGGCCGGCGCCGTCGTTCTCCTGCGGGTGAAGATTGTGCGGAAGCCACTTCACCCATTCCCAGTCCGCGCGTCGTTCGTCCGACACGCACAGTGCCACCCACACGTCGTCGGGCGCGTGGAAGGTCGCGAGCTGGGCGACGATCGCCCGGGCGACGGAACGTATCCGCTCCTCGTCACCCCGGAACAGCACGCGCGCCCAGGCCCGCAGATAGATGGCGATGGGCTGCTCGGGCACCGTGGAATACGCGCGGATGAAGCTGCGCAGGGCATGCGCCGCCAGCGGCTCCAGGTCCTCGACCGGAGTGGTGGCCGTGGGCGTCAGCCGCAGGCCGAGCTTCTGCTCCCCGACGGCCACCCTGATCTCGCCGAAGTCCTCGTCCTGCGGGCGGCGCTCCCACAGCCGCGTGGTGCCCGCCAGCGACCACAGGGCCGACGGCGGGGGGTGGCGCCACGCGAGCGCCTTCTGCTGATCGGCCACGGCGGTGCGCACCTTGCGCCGGATCTGGGTGAGATAGCGCAGGTAGTCGCGGCGCTCGCCCTTCAGGCGCTGTTTGCGCTCGCTGGTCTTGCGCATCATCTGGCCGAGCATCATGGCGGCCGAGGACAGCACCATCAGCCCCATGGCCAGGTACATGAAGTGGCTGCTGCCGCCGCCGCTCATGCCCGGTCTCATGAACATCAGCATCATGGACACCGACATCAGCGCCATGGGCAGGTAGGTCCAGATGGCGGAGGAGTCCGGCACCACCTCTGGCAGCGCGGGAGGTTCCTGAAGATTCAGCTCCCCGTCGGGCATCTCGGGGCCGCGCCGGCGGGCGGGGCGGCGGAACAGGACCACGCTCAACGAACAGTCTCCTCATGGGCGGGAAACAGGCGGGAAAGGAGGGAAACACGCCGGACGATGTCGGTGGGGATACGTCCTCGGGCCGCGGGCGCCACGATGCGTCCTCACTGGCCACGGAGAAGCGGCTGCGCAATCCCGGTATACCAGTTCGACGTCTCAGCCAGTAATGTGCACCCTCCCGGAGGGACATTCGGCGCACACCTTCGATCGTGCCCCAAGAGCAACACCAGTCCAACTCCACCGCCTTCAGGCGGAACCCGGGATCCTCCCTCTCGCAGACCCCCGGAAGAAGCGTGCCCGATGACTGACAACCAGGTGGCCGGCCTGTGCCGCCTGACCGTACGTACACCGGCCAAGTCCATCGACCTCGCGGTCCCCTCGGACGTTCCTGTGGCCGACCTGCTCCCCGCCGTCGTCGGCTACGGCGGCGACAACCTCGCCGAAACCGGCATCGACCATGGCGGCTGGGTGCTGCAGCGCCTCGGCAGCGAACCGCTGGACGAGGAGCGCAGCCTCGACTCCTACGACCTGCGCGACGGCGAGACGCTCTACCTCCGGCCGCGTATCGACGCCCTCCCCGAGGTCCACCTCGACGACCTGGTGGACGGCATCTCCACCACCATGCAGGACCGGCCGCACGGCTGGACCCCGCTGGCCAGCACCCGGCTGCTGCGCGGCTTCGCGGTGACCGCGCTGCTGGCCGGACTGGCCGTCCTCGCGCTGCCCGGCGGCTCCTCCGACCTGCGCGCCCTGTGCGCGGCCGCGGCCGGAGTGCTGCTGCTCGCCGGTGCGGGCTCGGCCAGCCGCGCGGTGGACGACGCCGCCGCCGGCGCCGCCCTCGGCTTCATGGTGGGCCCGTATCTCGCGCTCGCGGGGTGGCTGCTGCCCGGCGGCGACCTCGGCGGTCCGCACAGTCACGAGGTCCTGGGCGCCCGGATGCTGGCCGCCTGCGCCGCGGGCGCGGGCGGCGCGATCGTCGCGCTCGCCGCCGTGGCGTCGTTCGCGGCGGTCTTCCTCGGCCTCGCCGTGGTCATGCTCTTCGGCACCTTCGCCGGGGCCCTGATGGCCGTCACCGACCTGGGACCGGCCCATGTGGCCGGCGTCCTCGCCCTGGTGGCCGTCATCCTCGGTGCGTTCGTCCCCTCGCTGGCCTTCCGGATGTCCGGCATGCGCATGCCGCCGCTGCCGACCAACGCCCAGCAGCTCCAGGAGGGCATCGAACCGCACCCCACCGGCGTGGTGGCCGCGCGCTCGGTGCTCGCCGACGGCTGGATGTCCTCGCTGTACGGGGCGGTGGGCGCGGTCTGCGCCGTCTGCCTGGCCGTTCTCACCCACGACGACGGACTCGCCGAGGTCATCATGGCCGTCGTGCTCTCGCTGCTGCTGTTGCTGCACGGGCGCGGCCTGGGGAACGTATGGCAGCGGCTCTCCCTCTTCATCCCCGGGGCCGGAGGCTTTCTGCTGCTCGCCCTCTTCAACGCCCTGTCCTACGCGCCGGGGAGCCGGATGGTGCTGGTCGCCGGTCTCCTCGCCGCCACCGCGGGCATCGCCATCGCCTCCTGGACTGTGCCCGGGCGACGGATCGTGCCCTACTGGGGGCGGGCGGCGGAGATCCTGCACACCACGGCCGCAATCGCCCTGCTGCCCCTGGCCCTGTGGGTGCTCGGGGTGTACAGCGCCCTGCGCGGCCTGAACGGCTGACGGCCCGAACCGGAGGAACGTAAACGTGCAGTCCAAGCGCGACCAGGTCCAGGCGCACATGTTCGTGATGGGGCGGCTCACCTCGGGCATGCTGCGCGCCGACCCCGACGCCCCGGAGAGCCCCCAGGGCCGGACCAACCGCGGCGTCGCCATCAGCGTGATCATCGCGATTCTGATCTCCGCGGGATCCTTCGTGTTCGGCCTGCTGAAGCCCGGCACGAACAACTCCTGGAAAGCGGAGCGGACGCTGGTCGTCAACAAGGAGACCGGCGGCCGGTACCTCTACCTCGACGGACGGCTGCGCCCGGTGCGCAACTACACCTCTGCGCGGCTGCTCCTCGGCACGGACATGAAGACCGCGTCGGTCGGCGGCACGTCGCTGAGCGGCACACCGCAGGGGGCGCCCGTCGGCATCAGCGGAGCCCCCGACGACCTGCCGGACGGCTTCACCACTGACCCGTGGCAGGTGTGTTCGGGCACCGTCACCGGCTCCACGGGCACCGCGCTCGCCGTCGGCAAGGACCTCGGCGGCACCGGACTCGACGCCTCTCAGGGACTGCTGGTCAGGGGGCCCGACAAGGCCCACTACCTGGTGTGGCAGGGCAGCAAACTGCGTCTGAACGTCCAGGGAGGCGCCCACGAAGCCCTCGGCTACGGTTCACGCGAGTCCGTCGCGGTCTCCGCCGCGCTGCTCAACGCCCTGCCCACCGGCCCGGATCTCTCCGCACCCGATGTGCCGGGCCGAGGCGCCGCAGGGCCGAGGCTCGGCGGTGGCCAGACCCGGGTCGGACAGGTCTTCAAGGTCTCCGCGACCGGCGGCGACGCCCGGTACTACGTGCTGCGCAAGGAGGGGCTGGCACCCATCAACGCGACGGTGGCGGCGCTGCTCCTCGGCGACGCGGCCACGAAGCGGCAGGCGTACGCGGGCAGCGCGGCGAGTGCCGTGCCCCTGGGCGCCGAAGGGGTGATCGGCCACCTGGCACCGGCCTCCGAGGGCGCCGACACGTGGAAGGGCGTGCCGCCGAACCCGCCGAAAGCGGTGGACCTCGCCGACGATCAGACCCCGTGTGTCTCCGTCCGGCCGGGCGACGAGGGAACGCGGGTGAGTGTCTCCCTGGTCGGCCGCGACGGCCTCGGCCCGGCCGCACAGGCACCGCTGGAGGGGCTGGCCGCGGCCTGTGTGACCGTCAACCGGATCGTGGTGCCGCCGGGCAAGGGCGCGCTGGTGCACGCGCTGGCTGCCGACGGGTCGAACGTCGGCAGCACCCTCTACCTGGTGACGGACAGCGGAGTGAAGTACCGGGTGCCGACGGCCAAGGCGATGGAGGCGCTGGGCTACACCAAGGGTCAGGCGCAGAGGCTCCCGTCGTCGCTGCTGTCCATGCTGCCCACGGGACCGGACCTGAACCCGGGGGCGGCGGTGTCGGGTGAGGGCAAGTCGACGACGCCACAGTGTGACGAAGGCAACAAAAAGGCAGTGAACCGGTGAGGTCGCGTGGCCGTGTAGCTCGTAGGCATATCGACACGAGGCTGGCTTGACGTACGTCAGTCTTCGTCAAGTTCCCGAAGACCAGGGGAAGTTACTGAAACGAATGTGTGGCACGTGTTCTTGTCGGTAAGCGTTGCTTATCGCTCTCCTGTCTTCCTATCGTCCTTGTCCGGACAACTGGATGCCGACGGTCCGCATCCGGTGTCACGCAAGCCGCGTCAGCGCCTTGGGCCTGGCGGCGAAATCCACCGAAAGAGGCAGCGTTCATGGCGGGTATGCAGCAGGCAGAAGAAAGCGCGACACGGAACGGCATCCAGGCCCTGGAGATGGCCTTCTCGGGTGTCCAGAGCCGTCGGCAGGACGTCGAGAACACGAAGCAGAACATGATGCAAGCCCTCCAGGGCAGTGACGGTAAGGCATTTCAGGACCTCCTGAACGCCTGGGATGAGCACGCGGAAATCATCTCGAAGAACCTGCAGGACATGATCAACGAGCTCAACGAAACCCTCCGCTCGCAGGGCATGACGCAGGGCTCGTCGAACGAGCAGATCAACCAGCAGTACAACCAGTCGCAGAGCATTTTCGACGGTCTGATGGGCTCCACCGCCGGACGGTGATCGATCGGGCCGGTCTCCCACCGGCCCGGGCTTCGGATGTCATCAGCCGAAGCGCCTTCCGTATCCCACATCCACCCCAGCGAGACGAGGCCATCGATGCCGGACAACCTCACTGACGGTTTCATCTACGTCAGCTACGCCCATGCCGAGAACGCGGTCGAGGACATGCGCCTGCAGACCCGCGAGATCGAGAAGATCATCAACAGCCTGAACGAGGAACTCCAGTCCCTGCAGCAGTCCTGGGAGGGTGAAGACCGCCAGGCCTACAACCAGAAGCAGCAGGCCTGGAACCAGGCCGTCACGAACATGGGCACCTGGCTCGAGAACAACGGCAAAACCCTCGACGAGATCTCCAACCTCTACAGGCAGTCCGAGAAGAACCAGACGCAGGGCTGGGAGGGCGTGAAGATTGGCCGCTGAGCGCGGCGCTTTGGGGCGGCTGTCCACGCGTTGGGACACGTGGGGCAGCCGCCCGCTGTGTCATCCAACTATGCGGTAAAGAGAGGCGGAGAACATGGCGGACCAGCCCGCGACGCAGCTTGACAAGGCGTGGATCGAGAACTTCCGGAAAGTCGACCTTCAGGACTTCCGGGACGCACTCAAGGCGATAACTTACGACACCAAGTCGGACCCCGTCATTCCCGCGATGAAGACCCTGACCGGGGAGGACGCCCTCCCCGAGGGGCTTCCGCCAGGAACGCCCGTGCCATTGACCATCGGGGACCTGGCGACCGACGTGAAATATGTGCACGGGCAGACGGTGAACCAGGAGGTGGTGAAGATGGTGAAGACCCTCAACGGGATCATCGACAGCCACATCACGCTCTTCGAGGACATCGACGGAGCCCTCGAGGAAACCATTGAGACCCTGTTCAAGACCCAGGGGGTCAGCTTGGACAAGGTCGACGGCCAGAAGCTCATGGACATCTTCGAAGACGAGGACGTCGAGACCGGCCTCACGACCCCGCCGGACGAGGAGGAAGGCGGCGGCGGAGGCGACGACACGGACAAAGAAAAGTAGGCGCCCGGACATTCGCCGCACCGCCACGCGCCCTCGATAACGTCAAGCCCTCTCCTCCCGTCGACCCCTTCTGATGGAGCTTCGCCATGGCCGAACCCGAGTACGAAGACTACTGGCGGAAAGCGGTCCAGCTCTTCACAGGGTTTGCTGCGCCGGAGAGGGCCACCCTGTTCGCGGGGGGAAAAGAAAAATCAGGGATCGTCGGTAACGATGACATCAAGCAGATGAAGGTGGAGATCACTAAGCAGGACAGCGTCGATACCGTCGACGTCGACGATTGGCAGTGGAAAGTCGACAACGCGGGTTATGACATCAACAACACTGACTTCGTGATCCCGTTCTATACGGACAACGGCAGCGTCAGTATGTACAAGGCCCGCATCACGCTGCTCGGTGTAAAGACCATGAGCGACGATGAGTTCGTTGGCAGCGACGATTCGGTGGGTAGTGAGGGCGAAAGCAAGTACGCCAAGGACCTGAAGGATGGCGCGTTCCAAAAGGCGAGTGGCGGCAACAACCTGACATGGGACACGTTCGATCTGACCAAGTACTCCTACGGCACTGGGAAGGCGCTGCAGGCCCTGCTCGACAACGAGAACGGAACCCTTGGGTTCAGTTGGGGTGGCGAGTCTGCCCTCCCCCTCGACAAAGCCGTCCGCCTGGGATCCTTCGATATGGCTGCGGAGGCTTTCGACCGGGTGGCCAAGTTCTTCTACGACAGCAACGCGACCATGACCGAGTGGCAGAAACGGCTCGGCTTGGAGGAGAGCGAGGCATGGCAAGGTATGGCGGCCGGTGTCTTCTGGGACCTCATCCATGAAGTCGGCGGCCGATACGAGAACTATGCCGAGGATATGGGTTACATCGGCGGCTCGTCCAAGCAGGGCCGAGAGCTCAGAGCAGCGGGTGAGGCTCTCAGGACGCAGACCCAGAATCTCGTCAACGCGTGGGATGAATGGACTCGGGAAAAGGGCAACCCGCTGCGTTGGCTCGTCGATCTGCTGACGGAGATATCCGATAATTCTTGGGACAACAACATAACGAAGATTGATTCTGAGTATCAGTACAGTTCCAGTGCGTACAGCTCGGGATACTTCACCTACAGCACCACGGGGGGATTTACTCAGCAAGCCGTCGATGCGAACAGAAAAGTCTACGGCGACATGAAGGAATTGACCACCTGGAAGGCGGTCGGCGATGAGGCGGTCAAAAGGTGGGAAGAGGGTGTCAAGGACGGTCTGATAGACCCCGCTGAGTACGCGCTGGACGCGCTGAGCAAAGCCTGGGGGTCGCGGGTATTCGATCTGGGCTCGATCAGCACCAGGGGCGATAAGGGCCTGTCCGGGGAGTGGGCCGAAGACAAGGCAGCGAAGGACAAGAAGGCCG